>CAYWXN010000006.1:0-22912 GCA_964462075.1 uncultured Ruminiclostridium sp.
AGATATATTATACTGATAAAGCCTCTACCGGTCAAGATTTTTTTTCATCTTTTATATTATTTGTGATCCGTTTATGATATTGTCTTAAAAAACCGTCAGTGATTTTGTCTCAATAAAAACAAGTGTATAATAACCCCCATAGTAAAACGTGGGGTGAAAAAAATGCGGAGGATCGAATTATCAATGGATGGGGAAAAAAAATATCAGACTATCAAAGAACTAATAGAGCAAGACGGGAACAAGAATAGAGCAGCAAAAAAACTAGGTTGTACACGACGTAGTATTGACAGGTATATCAATGGTTACAAAGCATTCGGCAAGAAATTCTTTCTACATGGCAATAGTAATCGTAAGCCTGCACACACAGTCTCAGCCAGTGTTAAAGATACAATCATAGACCTTTATAGAAATAAATATTATGATGCGACATACCAGCACTTTACGGAACTGCTTCAAGAATTCGAGAGCATAAATGTATCAGAGGCTGTAGTTAGGAAAACGCTCATGGCCCAATATCTTCTGTCTCCACAAGCAACCAAGAAGACAAAGAAAGATGTCCGAAAGCTGCTAGAAGAAAAGAAAAAAGCCGCGAGAAATACAAAAGAAGCAAACAGGTTGCAAGCATTGATTGTCGATATCGAAGATGCACATGCAAGGCGGCCCCGTTGTGCATTTTGGGGTGAAATGGAACAGATGGACGCATGTATCTATCCGTGGTTTGGGGGTATACAAACCACTCTACACATTGCGGTGGATGATGCGGCAGGAGTGGTCACCGGAGCCTGGTTTGATAAAGCGGAAACCCTCAACGGTTACTACAATGTATTTAGGCAAATATTAATGAACTATGGTATACCTCTTATGTTCTATACGGACAGGAGGACAGTGTTTGAATACAAGAAAAAAGGAAGTGGGCTAGATGAGAACGATACATATACGCAATTTGCCTATGCCTGTAAAACATTTGGGGTTGAGATTAAGACAACCAGTATATCGCAGGCCAAAGGCCGTGTGGAACGGATGTTCTGGACATTGCAGTCACGCCTTCCCACCTTACTAAGGCTTTCAGGTGTGACTACCATAGAGCAAGCAAATGAATACCTTAAAGACTATCTTCCCAAGTTCAATAAGCAGTTTGCACTTGACTATACCCGCATGCAATCCGTATTTGAAAGCAAACCATCAAAAGAGAAAGTTAATCTTACATTGGCAGTACTGACCAAGCGTACGGTGGATGGTGGGCATTCAGTACGCTTTGATAACAAGTATTATCGAACAGTCAACCAAAGAGGTCGCCCTATATACTTCTACAAAGGCACAGAAGGATTGGTTATACAGGCTTTTGATAAGAGTCTTTATTTTTGTGTTGATGAAAAGGTCTTTGCGCTGGAAGAAATACCAGAACATGAACTCTCATCAAGAAATTTCAACTTTAAAGAGCCCTCAATAAAACCGTGCGTAACGTACATACCTCCAATGAGTCATCCATGGAAGAAAGCCTCCTTTGAGCAGTTTAAACGTAAACAGGCGCATCGTGTAGAATTAATGACGGGATCTTGAAAGGTGCAACATGTCATTCGCCCTGGCTGTGACTTGATGTATAATATGAATCACAGAGAAAGGGGTGACGCTATGGCATCACAACCAATATATGAGTTTTATGCAGTACTGAAAGATTATCAACCTAAGATTTGGCGTCGGTTTCAGGTTTCCAGTAATGTTACGATGGCACGCTTGGGTTATATCTTAATGACGTTGTTTGAAATGCAAGCAAGTCATCTTTTCCGCATTGAAGTTCATACTAGGGAAAATTTACGTATGTCTTTGCGTGGTAGGCTGAGCGTTGAAGAATATAATCGTCTATTTGCGAACGATTCGCTTAATGAATTTGAAGAAAACAGCATCTTTGAAGTCATAACGGAGGATACTTACCTTTACCGGGATGAAGATGATAAAGTCTACGACGCTACTGAGCATATATTGAAGCATACGATAACCAATCCACATTCAAAGTTATCGCTTGTTTATGACTTCGGTGATAATTGGGATATTGATGTTACTCTTGAACGTGTTTTTAAAGACGATAATCTGCCAGGCAGACTACTCCCCCGTGTTCTTGATGGTAAAGGGTATGGCATCATCGAGGATTGTGGCGGTACTTCAGGCCTTACAAACTTAGCAAATGCCATTAAGAAGAAAAAAGGTAACGCTTACAATGAGTACCGAGTATGGTTAGGGCGCGACGATTTTGATCTAGAGACATTTAATATCGATGATATGAATTACAGACTATTAAAGGTGCCTCGCATATATTCTGATATCTATGAACTTGATTTAGAGCCTACAAGGCGGTCAATGGATATCCTAGAACGCCGATATCTGAATCAAAAAACAGGTCATTAACTGTATAATTAATATTTTTCAATAAAGAATGTTTAAAAGCGTGCAGCGGTTGTTCCAATGCACGCTTTTAAACATTCGGGAAAATCACTAAGTTAAAACCTAGCTAATGTTGCTCTTATTTTAAGACAAAATCAAAAACGCTTGACAGGAATCTGGTAAAATATTTGACAGAAATTTGGCAAGACATATTTCTACCTCAAAAAAAATACTATCCCTATAAAATGGCTCAAGGCACCGAGATTAACAAAAAAATGCCATACCATGTGATGGTACTTAAATCCCTTTTTTGCGTAAAAATATACACCTAAAGAATATAATACTCCACCGAGAGTTATAAAAACAGATAACAGCACCGGAGATTTAGCAAGGAAAATAGGCAGGAAAAAAATAATAGTCCACCCCATAACCAAATATATCGTCAAACTAACCTTTGGAATGGACTTCTTAGCAATCGATTTATAGAGAATTCCAAACAGGACCATTCCCCATTGGATTATTGCAATCAGTATTCCCTGCCACCCGCCAATAATTGAAAGCGCAATAGGGGTATATGTTCCGGCAATAGCCACATAGATGAAAATATGATCCAGTATCTTAAAAACTTGTTTATGGCGGGTTCCTTCAGACATGGAATGGTAAAGAGTCGATCCCAGCAACATCAAAAAAACTGAAATCACAAAAACACTTACTCCTACAGAGTCTAGAATACCGCCTTTTATGTATGCATTTACAGCCGCATAAGGTAAAGCCAATAAAGACAAGGCTGCCATGGGCCCATGAGACGTTGCATTTGCTATTTCTTCACCTAGACTGTAATTATATTTTACTCCTATTGTCTCCCTTGTCTCCTTCAATAAATACTCCTTTTTATATTAATAGGAACCTGATTTATTATCTGCTATTTTGGGAATTTACAATCTCCTGAAGAGTTTTACTAATCTCACTGATTTCTCTTACAGAATTATTTAACTGAGTTATTTGTTCATTCTCATTTATGATTGTTGCAAGCACTTCTTCTGTGGCCGCAGCATTTTCTTCTGAAATACTTGCTACATTTTCCATCTGTTGATCAATTATACCGAACTTATTAGCCATATGTTCTGATTTTTCAAGTCCCTCTTCAATAGATTCATTTATACTTGTAAATGCCTGCTTAATATCCCTGAAGCTATCAGAAATATTTTGAATAAGCTTCGTGCCTTCAATTGCTGATTCATTTCCCTTGTTAACCTTTTCGAAGGCATCTTTTGATTGATTAAACAAGCCTGTCGTAACCTGAGTAATATCACGTACTATTGCCGAACTTTGTTCCGCAAGTTTTCTGACCTCATCAGCAACCACCGCAAAGCCTCTTCCGTGTTCACCTGCTCTTGCAGACTCAATTGCTGCATTTAACGCAAGCAAATTTGTTTGTTCGGCAATCTGGTTTATTCCTTCGAGAAGGCTGTTCACTTTATCAAGGGTTATCTGAAGTTCTGACACTGTATAGGTTGCAGTACTAATAGCATTACTTATTGTTTGCATCTGATCATTTACATATTCAATCTGCTGCCAGCCTAAATCAACTTTACTACTCATCTCAAGCGACATGCTCGCAGTACCACGGGATATAGCTTCGGTTTCATTTACCGACTTTATTGATTCAGTCATAGCCTGATTGACACGACTTGTACTGTAAGCTCCTTCCTGGATAGCTTTTGCCATTTCATTCATAGATGTTGTTATGCAATTTCCTGATTCGCTTAATTCATTTATATTCTTATTGAAAACTATGATACCCTGATTAAGAATTACCGTACTATCCTCTATCTTTTTAAAAGCTTTATCCAGTTGCTCAAATAATTGATTTGCTTTAGCCTCTTTTTCCTGCGAATTATTAACCAGCTCCCTGCCCCATGAGGTTAAAAGGTACAGTAGAGCAAGTACACCGTCAAAAACTATTAGAACAGCAATGAACTGGTCTATCTGATTCTTCTGTCCTAAAAACCCTTCGGGACTGTAAATATACGCAATAATAATTAATACATTCATTATTCCTGAATAAATCATAAGAAGCTCTTTTTTAAAATACATTGAAACAACAGCAACCGAAATAAAGAGTATATAGTGTTTGTTCACCGCAAAACCATCAATCATAGACAATGCTAGAATAACTGCTCCCGGAACTAATCCAAAAAGCAACCCCTTTGTATACTCCGGCATTCTAATAAAGTATAATGCAATAGCCACTACCAATATTACTGAACCTTGGGTAAATATCTTTACTCCTGCTGCAATACCAGCTGTTAAAGCTGCTTGAACTGCCATTAGCAGCACAATTAATACCGTAACCATAACACTAACCTTATGAACTCTTTTAGTGTCATATGTATCTATTCTCTTCATATTTTGCCTCCCTCTACTGTGATCCAAAATGCATCATCTTAGTCAATTCATTAAAATATAAAAAATATTAATATATATTTACCTTTATTTATCGGAATAAAAACAGTTTTTATAAAGTGGGCTTTTATCAATTAATTCTATTAAAAAGCACACATTTGGAATTTTACAAACCCAATTATGTGTGCTTTCCGATTTACTATATTATCTTAATCCAAAAAATCCTTCAGCTTCTTACTGCGGCTTGGGTGGCGGAGCTTTCTTAATGCTTTGGCCTCAATCTGGCGTATTCTTTCTCTTGTAACATTAAATTCTCTGCCTACTTCTTCCAAAGTGCGGGATCTTCCGTCATCTAAGCCGAAGCGTAATCTAAGTACCTTTTCCTCTCTTGGAGTAAGTGTATCCAGAACATCTATAAGTTGCTCTTTCAGCAGGGTAAAAGCGGCTGATTCGGCAGGTGCCGGAGCATCATCATCCGGGATAAAATCACCTAAATGGCTGTCTTCTTCCTCACCGATAGGGGTTTCCAATGATACGGGCTCTTGAGATATTTTCATAATATCACGAACCTTATCTTCGCTCATTCCCATTTCCTTTGCAATTTCTTCGGGTGTCGGGTCTCTGCCCAGTTCCTGGAGAAGTTGCCTGGATACCCGAATAAGCTTATTTATGGTTTCAACCATATGAACAGGAATACGTATTGTTCTTGCCTGATCTGCAATGGCTCTGGTTATGGCCTGCCTAATCCACCATGTTGCATAGGTACTGAATTTGAAACCTTTTCTGAAATCAAACTTCTCGACAGCCTTAATAAGTCCCAGATTCCCTTCTTGTATAAGGTCCAAAAACAACATCCCACGGCCGACATAGCGCTTAGCTATGCTTACAACCAGACGCAGATTTGCTTCTGCAAGACGTTTTTTTGCTTCCTCATCCCCTTTTTCCATTCTTTGTGCCAGATCAATTTCATCGTCACTTGATAGGAGGGGAACTTTTCCAATCTCTTTTAAATACATCCTTACAGGATCATCAATACTGATGCCCTCGGGAATACTTAAATCTTCCTCTTCTTCCTCTATTTCTTTATCTATAAACGGGATTTCTTCAAAATCCTCTTCGATAATTTCCGCAACTATTTCTATACCTAATTTTTCAAGAGCTTCATATACTTTTTCTATCTGCTCCGGAGAAATCTCCACATGTTCAAAAGCATCTTCTATATCATGATAGGTAAGCATGCCTTTCTCTCTGCCTTCATGAGTGAGTTCTCGCAGAATATTTTTTGGGTCTTTTGGCTCCTCCTTATTAGGTTGTTTAGCCTTGTTGTCATTCCCGTCTGTATCCATACTCTTTTCAGATATTAAATCCTGAGATGTTTCAATTTCACTATCTTTAAGATTTATATCCTTCGTATTCTCTTTTTCTAAAGAACCGACTTTCTTTTTCTTGCTTTCTGCCATATTATCTCTCCACCCCTCGGTATTTTCGTAAATCATTATGCTAATCTCTTCAGTTCTGCAATTCTTTCTGCTCTTTTACTGAACTCAAGCCCCAATTCCTGCCTAATAGCTCCGTCTTGTTCATTTTTTATTCTTTCGATAGTTTGCTTTTGCATATCTTCCAGTTTTAGTAATTCCAATTTATTCAGTATTTGTTGTATCGCTTTATCGGAGTCCTCTAAATCGGAATTTGTTTCGGCAACACGTACCAAATAAGATGCTTCTTTAGGTTCTAAAACATTTAAGAGCTCTGCCAGAACACAATTATCGTTATTAGCCAGCCTACTATAGAGTTTTTCGGCTATTCTTAATGCCCCGTTATCCATGTATGCGCTAATGTCGTACTCTTTTGATACTTTACCAAACAAACGATTTTCATTACAAAGCATCACCAGAAGCATATATTCTAGTTCGCCATATCTGGCATCAATTCGTGGAAATTCCGATAATTCGCTTGCTGATGCTATGTTCTTGCGCAATGAATATGTCTTATTTTTTGATATCTGCTTGTTCCTTCTTTTTTGGACTTCACTGTTCAATGACTCCGGTGAGATTCCATACTGCTGTGCATAATTCTTTGTATATAGTTCCCTCTCAATACTGTTATCATGAGCGGCTAATATATCTGCTATGCTGTTTAACAGTTTTAGCTTATCGTCGATGGTATTCAGATTATGCATGTTATTTTCAACGCTGATTTTGTAATCCAGCAGAGATATTGCCCTATCCACAAGGTTTTTAAACTTTTCAGGTCCATTATTCTTGATATATTCGTCGGGATCCTTTCCATCCGGTATTAACAGCACCCTGATATTGCAGCCTGCTTTTTCCAGTATATCGAGCCCCCGCAATGTAGCTGCTTGTCCGGCAGAATCCGAGTCGTATGCTATTATCACCTCTTCAGCATATTTTTTTAGTATCCATGCCTGAGATTGAGTAAGTGCAGTTCCCAGAGAAGCAACGGCATAGTCTATCCCCGCCTGGTGCAATGAAATAGCATCCATATAGCCTTCTACGATCAATAGCCTCTTACTTTTGCTTTGTCTTGCATAATTTAGTCCATAAAGCTCGCGGCTCTTATTATACACAGGTGTATCAGGAGAATTCATGTATTTCGGTTGAGTACCATCTAAAACTCTGCCGCCAAATCCTATAATATTTCCTCTGATATCGAAAATCGGAAACATTACTCTGTCCCTGAATCTATCTATCAATTCTCCGTTTTTAGTTTCCAGCGACATCCCCGATGATAGTAATAAGTTTTTATCCGCTCCTTTTTTTAATAGTGTTTTCGTAAGATCATTCCAACCGCTGGGCGCCAATCCCAAACCAAATTGCCTGATTGTCTTCTCGGTCAACCCACGTTTTTTTAAATACCCCTGTGCTCCGACGCCATTATTGCCAGCCAATACAGAGAAAAAGAACCTGGCCGCTTCTTTATTTATATCCATAATCTGCGCCCGTAATCTTGATTTCTCCTTCTCTCCGGTATCTTCTGGCTCCGGGAGAACCATTCCCGCTCTTTCAGCAAGAAACCTAAGCGCTTCTAAAAAGTCCAGATTTTCAATGCTCATAATAAACTGGATAACGCTTCCGCCTTTATTGCATCCAAAGCAATAGAAAAACTGTTTTGCAGGTTCAATACAGAAAGAAGGCGATTTTTCATTGTGAAACGGACATAAACCGAAGTATCTTCTGCCCTTACGTTCAAGCTTTATATAGCTCGAAACTACCTCAATGATATCGTTACGTATTCTGACTTCCTCGATTAGTTCTTCAGGGTAAAACATATTGTAACCTCATAGATTTTATTATTCGACAGATTGCCCGGTTTTCCTTCCTGCATGATAAATATTTTGATTAATGAAAAAACCAATGAACTAAATATATTCATCTAATGCTTGAGCAATTCAGGCCTGTGTGTATTAAACCTACATTACCATGAAACCGGTATGTAGATTTCCTGGAACTTCTTTACAGCATATCGGTCAGACATACCTGCTACATAATCCAAGACGATTCTTTCAATTCCGTCTGTTTCAATAGCTTCTTGAGAATCAACGGGTAGAATGTGCGGTTTATCCAGAAGATATAAAAATAGCTTTTCTATCATAAGCTCCGCTTTTGATTCTTCCTTTTTTGCTACAGATCCAACATACACATTTTCAAACATATAATCTCTTAGTAATTTGCTGCTTTCCTGGAAATCCGGACTCATACGTATACATCTTTCATCATAGCTGTTTTCAATGATATTAATAATCATATTATTTATACGTAATGATGAGGTTTTCCCTAAAATTTCTGTACATTCTTTGGGCAGATCCTCCTCTGTAAGAATACCTCCGCGTATCGCATCCTCAATATCGTGATTAATATAAGCTATTTTATCGGCAAAGCGAACAACCTGCCCTTCAAGAGTTGATGGCATCTCTTTTCCGGTGTGACATTTTATTCCGTCTCGTACCTCCTTAGTTAGATTTAAGCCCTTCCTATCCTTTTCCAAGACTTCTACAACTCTGACACTCTGTTCATTATGTTTAAAACCGAAAGTGCTGACTCTGTCAAGCACTCGTTCTCCTGCATGCCCGAAAGGAGTATGCCCTAAATCATGCCCTAAGGCGATTGCCTCGGTCAAATCTTCGTTTAATCTTAAGCTCCTGGCTATTGTCCTTGCTATTTGGGAAACTTCAAGGGTATGTGTTAGTCTTGTTCTGTAATGATCCCCCTCCGGGGAAATAAACACTTGAGTTTTATGCTTTAGCCGCCTAAAAGCTTTAGAATAAATAATCCTATCCCGATCACGCTGATAAACAGTTCTGATGTCACATTGTTTTTCATCCCTGTCCCTGCCTCTGCTTTTCCTGCTGAAAGACGCAAGTTCGGATAAGTGCCTCTCTTCGATATCTTCAATGTATTCTCGGATACGCATGAGTACCTCCAAATAATAAGTTACATATATTTATACCCATAAAAATACGGCGGTAAAATACCGCCGTTGCAATTATTATATTAATAAAATATTACATATCCTTCAAGCAATCAGTGCAGATAACTTTTCCTTTAAAATCAATTGCATTTGTTTTTGCAATGTCGCAGAATACGCATCTTGGAGTGTATTTGTCAAGCACCACATTTCCATCATCATCGACATACATTTCGATGTCATCGCCTTCACTAATACTTAGTTCTTTACGTAATGATTTAGGCAATACTATTCTTCCAAGTGAATCCAGCTTTCTCACATATCCTGTTGCTCTCATTTTTAATTCCTCCCTAAACCCATAAATTATCATCTAATGAATTATATCATAAAATGTCGTTCTGTGAAGTAAAAATTATAAATTTTTGTAAGATTTCTATATTAACGACTAATATTATTACTTATAATGGAACTTATAATAGCTTTATACATAATATCATAATCATAGAAGCCGGGCAGAGACCCGGCTTCTTAATATACTTGTCTTATTATTTACTTTTATCATCAGCCGGCAAAACTAAACAATCCGTACATCATCATCTCAATTGAATCCTCTATGTCCTCACCGGTTAACTCTTCAATCTTCTTTGTCAGGTCTTTGTTCTTCTTGATAGCTTTTGTCAGGTTTCCCGTTATTTCCTCGGCAACATCTTCTATATCTCCGCCATTTATAAGTTCTTCAATTTCAATAGCGTCTTTCTTGTTGATTTTAGTAAAGCTTGCACCGCTTTTTATGTCAGTCTTTACATTTATCTCAATGTTATCGCCACCTTCTTCAATTACGGCGGTATAGTCAATGCCCTTTATAGCATTTCCTGCTCCGAACCTGAATTTAATATCCATCTCTGGTATATTGTCAATGTCAATATTCGTATAATCCATATTGTCTAGTGCGTCAGCTATTGCCTCCTTGTAATAATCCTCAAAGTCATCCTCATCCTCAAAAGTTTCCAATGCGTCTTCTAAATCACCGACGTCTATAACCTTAAGCTTTTTTTCTTCTTTTATGACTTTCTCAATAAAGTCAATGGCATTCTTTCTGATGGATTCCATTAACTTGGTGTCATCCTCTGCTTCTTCCAAAAGCTTTTCCAATAATTTTGAGATATTTTTAGAATTTAAAGTAACGGTAACCTTATTTCCCGAACCTTTTATATCATCATCCAATACATTTTTAACTATTTTTATGTACTTTTTATCATCGAATTTCAAAGATACTTCGTCCAGGGCCTTCTTAATTATTTTGTAATCGCTTATATAATCACTATACTCAGGGAGTAAGCCTTCAATCTCTTGATAGAATAGCTCCTTATGAAGATCTTTAAGATCAATATATATGTCTTCGTTATTGACTCCTGCAGCTACCTGAATAACTGACTTATTATCATACAATAAATCCAAAGTAAGTTGAGCAAGCACTTCATTAATATCAGCAGCGGTCTCAAGCTTAATAGTAATGTCATTTAATAATTCGGCCTCTTCGTCATCTCCGTCATATACTATATCTAAAGTTGTCGTTGATGTGGCTTTATCCATCTTTGACATTTTTGCTAAACCTTTAATCAGCTTATTTGCCGGGTTTGCATTAGATATGAAATTCATTGCAAGAAAAACAACGGCAACTACTGCAACAAGGCCTAAAACATAAATTAATGCTTTAGATTTTTTCTTGGGTGGTTGCTCAACAGGAGCAGCAAAACTTGCAGAAGATTGTGCTGCAGGCTGAACTGTCTGATTAACACTTGGTATAGGATCAATCGGAGCAGAATAATTTTGTGGTGCATTTGTATTCGTATTTAATAATTGATCTTCAAATTTATTGCCGCATTTTGTGCAAAACATTGCTTCATCCCTGTTCTCACTGTTACAATTAGGACAAATTTTCATTATGGCACCTCCGCTAATTTCGATACTTATATTCTAAGCATTCATCCGGTTTTTGTAAATACAGTTATAACAATTGTTTTAAATGTTTAACATGTATTAATAAATGTGCTATTGAATTAATACGAAGTATCAATACCTGCGATAAACTATCGAAATCTTCGATTTCGGTAACGGGTGAGGTTATTATACCATTCGTACTATTACAAAATTGTTACTTAAGAAATTACTTTGTAACCTTTTCTTAAAGCTTATTTAATGAAGGGAAATAGAATTTCTTGCAATACTATAATCGTAGATAAGTACAAAAATTAACAGGAGGGTATTGATATGAATCAAATTAATTTCATTATCAGAAGTAAGGTGCTTATATTCTGCCTACTTATCTGCATTACAGTATGTGCAGTAGCATCACTAAACACAATTCCTGCCTTTGCGGCAGCCAAAAAAACTGAAATCAATCTAACGTACGATGTAAATGCGGACAACGTAACTCTCAAATGGAATGCAATAACTCATGAAAAAGGTGTTAAAGGGTACTATGTATACAGATCAACTACTTCCGGAGGACATACTATTTTACCCGAAACAGATTTTTGGATCTCAGATACAAGCTATGTAGACACGAAAGTAACTCCGGGAACTACTTATTACTATATAGTAAAACCTGTTCTGTCAGATGGCTATACAGGAAAAGCCTCTAATGAAGTTAAGGTATATTACCAAGGGACTAAATTTTCAATTACGTTAAAAGCTAAAATTAATACAGGCAATATTACGCTTGAATGGAACAGCAGCGGCGACAGCAGAGATATACTCGGATATTATGTTTACAGATCAACACGTTCCGGCGGGCAGACCAACCTTGCCGAAACCGATTTCTGGATCACCGGTAACAAATATAAAGACAGTAAAGTAGAGCCGGGAAAAACTTATTATTATATAGTCAGGCCAGTGTTAAAGGACAAAACACTAGGCAGCCCATCAAATGAAGTATCAGTAAAATCGCAGCGTATTTATGGCACAATTTCTATGACATTGGGCGAGAAAAAAATGCTCGTTAACGGGAAGTGGCTAGAAATCGATCCTGGAAAAAATACGGTACCGGTTCTTAAAAATGCAAGAACCATGCTCCCTATAAGAGCATTGATTGAGTCAATGGGAGGAACGGTTGATTATGTCTCGGGAGAAGAAAAAATCACTGTTAAATGGAACGGTAAAACCGTTTGTGTTTGGATCGGAAAAACAAATTATACCGTTGACGGAGTAACAAAGACAATGGATGTGGCCCCTTATTATTCTAATACAGGGCGCACAATGATACCCATGCGTTTTATCATTGAGAACTTAGGTTGCGATATTGCATGGGATGGTGACACATATACCGCTACCGTTTCATATCTATTCGATGATGATGATTTCTATCCGCCCCAGCCTCCTGAAGATACGGTTCAAACATGGTCGGGAATCTGGTATACCGATCGAGGAAAACTGAACCTGACTCAGAACGGTATTTATGTAGAAGGCACTTACGGAAACGGTTATACAATAGAAGGAATAATAACTGATGACAAGCTTATCGGAGCATATAGTGAGAAAAATGAATCCAGTAATCTAGAATTTAAAATTGCTTCTGACGGAGAATCCTTCAAAGGTAAATACAGCTATAAAAACAAATACGGAAGAGATTGGAAGGAATGGAACGGACAGCGGGAAGAGAATAGTTTCAATAAATACTTGCGAAAGCTTTCCAAACCGGCGGATTTTTCCGGCACATGGTCTATAAAAGGTATGGGCAAGCTTATAATTCAACAGCAAAACAATTATATAACCGGAAGCTTGGGGGATAAAGAAAGAATTAAAGGTTCTGTTTCAAATAACAAGTTTACCGGCACTTATATTAAGGGAAATCAGTCTTTGAATATTGAAATCTATATGCTTGAAGATAATGAGCACCTTATCGGTCATTTTGGCGATGATGACACTGCTATGCAAAATTGGAAGGAATTCACCGGAGATATAGAAAAAAAGCCCAACCGCCATTAATGATAACAATAAAATCAGGGTACCATCTACCGGCCATATAATGGATTCCCTTCAGATAAAAATACCGTGTATTAAGCTCAAAGAGGCCATAAAGGCCTCTTTTCTTATACAAACATTTATTACCCTGACATTTAATATGTGCGCATAGGCATGATTTTTGCTGCATCGCCTGCAAAGAAAACTCCCTCTTCAACAAATGATGTTTTCTCAACCGATTGTCCTGCTTCAAGTGACTTTATTATATCTTCTATACGTGGCCCATGCAAAGGGTTACACTCAACGGTACAGTCCAAATCACCGGCAATCATAGCTTCAAAAGCTGACTTAACAGCGTCAAATGATATGATGGTAATTTCACCCTTAGGTCCACAGGTCTTTCCGGCTGCCTTTATAGCATTAATGGCACCAAAGGCCATATTATCATTTTCTGAGATTACAACATCTATGTCAGGATATGTTTCCAGGAATGTCTCCATAACCTCCTGGCCTTTTTCTTGTGTGAAATCAGCGACCTGTCTGTCAAGCATCCTCCAATTCGGATAATTTGCCATTTTCTCGGTAAATCCTTCGGTACGTCCGATCTGAGGAGTTGAACCCATTGTTCCCTGTAATGTCACAATGTTTATTTCTTCTTCATTTGATATCCCCTTGTCCTCAAGACACTTTGCAAGTGCATCGGCGGCATCATAACCTTCCTGCAAGAAGTTGGAACCAACCCATGCTGTGTAGAGACTGTCGTCGTTGGTTTGAATCATACGGTCAACTAAAATTACAGGTATGCCTGCATCTTTAGCTTCTTCTAAAACTGTATCCCAGCCCGCCTCAGTATTAGGAGCAAGAACTAAGTAATCAACTTCCTTCTGAATAAAGTCTCGAATAGCAGTAATTTGCTTATTAGTCTGCTGCTGAGCATCTACCATTTCAAATTTGTAGCCATTGGCTTCGGTAAATGTTTCATTCATTGACTTTGTATTAGCCATACGCCAGTCAGACTCAGCTCCGATTTGAACAAAACCTACATAAATTAACCCATTTGATGCTTTATCTGAATTTGAACTTGTATCAGGTACTTGTGAGCCAAAATCTGTAAATAAGCCACACCCGGTTAATGCTATAAGTATTAAAACTGCCATTTGAAGTGCAATAATTCTTTTCAACATCATTTTCTATTCTTCCTCCATCCTGTCTTATTTGTAAACCCCTAGAATAGTAAGCTAATAAAGAAGTAATTATTCTTTTTAATGGATCTCCTGTCCTTTTTAATTTATGCATCAAACTCTAAATACTGAGGTTGGTTTTTTTAAGTTGGGTATGATTATGGATTTACATAAGGAATCCGTACCTCCGCACACGTTCCCTCCCCGAATACACTTGATATTGAAAGACCATATTGCTTTCCGAATTTAAGCTTGATTCGTTGATTGACATTATAAAGCCCGTAAGATTCACGCATCCGCTGCCCGCTGATCTCCTGATTTTTATCATCCAGATTGGAAATTACCTTCATAAGTCGTTCTTCATCCATACCCATGCCGTTATCTTTTACTGATATTATTACATCATCTCCGATCAACACAGCAGAGATCTCAATCTTTCCGCCGCCCCTGCGATTTTTAATTCCGTGATAAAGCGCATTCTCAACAAGAGGTTGTAAGGTAATCTTAGGCAACACAGTCTTATAAAGCTCTTCCGGGATACTGATGTCATACTCAAGTATGTCTTGATAACGAACTTGCTGGATTTGAAGATAACTGCGCACGTGGCGTTCTTCCTCACGAAGGGTGAACATGCCGTTTCCATGATTAAGTGAGGTTCTAAAAAAGTCGGATAGTGCGCTTACCACTTCTACAACATCATCCTGGTTACCGGCTTCGGAAAGCCAAATAATTGTGTCGAGAGTATTGTAAAGAAAGTGTGGATTGATTTGTGCCTGAAGCAGTTCAAGTTCCGCCGCTCTAAGATTTTCCTCTTCCACTTTGACTGCATTAAGCAAATTGTGGATTTTTTCTATCATAATATTCAGGGATTTGCCAAGCTGTCTTACCTCAACACCGCTTAAGTCCTTTACTCTTACCGATAAATCACCCTTTGCCACTTGTCTGGTTACATCATTAAGCTTATGTATCGGTTTAACAATACTGTTTGGAATCACTACCGATAAAAATAGAGCCAAAATGAGTAGGAATGCAAACACCGTAAGGCTCATAAGAGTAATTTTTTGAAGACTTGCACTCACTTCTGCACGCACTTGCTCCATACCAATAGTTTCATAATAAGTGTATTCCAGTACCGCTGAGTTAACCAGTGATGTAGCTATCTGGACATCATTTTCCCATATGTTGATATTTTCGTCATAGTAACCGCCGATTTTTTTATTTATTTCAATTTGCCTTACATATCTCTCAAGGTTTTTTAAAAGCTTCATAATATCTTCAGCCCGGCGTTTGTTTTCAGCAACATAGGTGTTATTTATAAGATCATCAACAATTTCACGGGCTTCCACAATATTCTGATAAGGATCTTCTTTCTCAAAAGTTGAATTTCCAACTATTATCAGATAAATTTTATAGTCAAATTCTTCTTTGAAATCTATACTGAAACGTCCGGCTTCAGAGGCGTTTGAAATTATCCTGTCATATTGTTGATTGAAGTGGTACATATTTGCAAAAAGCACGACAAATAAGATAAATAACGGTACTATAATAAGCAGCAACGAAAGTTGTATTTTTCTGTTAAGTCTCATGTTCCCGAAAATATTCCTGACAATTAAGAATAATTTAGTTAACAAAGCTAGTACCCCCATAAGAGACAATCACCAGAATATAACCTTGGTTTCTATGATGACAACCTCATCTTCATCTAAGAAAATCATCTATATAATGCAGTCACTTATAATCTTGGTTTATATCGTTTTTAACAATTAATATATGTATAAATGTCAAAATTCCATAGGCTGATACTACCTGTGATGCTATCAGTGTCATTATAACATATCAAATTTGGCGTATCAATTAAGGAGCCGGGTATCGTGAGTATAAAAAATCTGTATGGAGGTTTATGTCCATACAGATTTCCAAAGTACCTATAATTCATCATTTACATTAACTTATATGCAATCTCATTCCATCTTAATTCTTTGAGCAATGAATTAATTTTTGTATCATTGTCAATTACGATACATTCGATGCCGCACATGTCAGCCCAATCTGTAAGCTGTTCTACAGTAACATTTTGTGAATATACGGTGTGGTGTGCACCACCTGCATGAATCCACGCTTCTGCGGCTGTTGCGAGTGAAGGCTGCGGCTTCATAAGTACGCGGGCAACAGGCAGTTTAGGCATATCATGAGCCTCGACAGCATCAACTACAGTGATAATGAGACGGAATCTGTTGCCCAAATCAATTAACGAAGCGCATAGAGCGGGTCCGGCAGCACCCTCAAACACAAGTCTTGCAGGATCGCTCTTTCCGCCGATTCCAAGTGCATGAACCTCTATTCTTGGCTTTGCTGATGCTATGGTGGGGCATACTTCCAGCATATGAGCACCAAGATTCATTTGGTTTCCGGGTTCAAAATTATAGGTATAATCCTCCATAAACGAGGTGGCTTTTCCGTCAGCCATTATCTTCAGAAGACGTACCATAGCAGATGTTTTCCAGTCGCCCTCTCCGCCAAAACCGTAACCGGCTTCCATGATTCTTTGAGCAGCGAGACCGGGCAGTTGCTCTAAACCGTTAAGATCTTCAAAAGTGGTTGTAAACGCCTCGAAATTACCTTTAGCCATAAATGCCTTCAGTGCAATTTCAATCCTTGCCTGATATCTTACAGCATTTATCTTTTCTGCAGAGCCTTTCACCTGAGACATATCATACTTGTTCTCATACTCTTCCATCAGCTTGTCAATATCCGATTCTGATACTGCTTCAACCATTTTGACTAAATCACCTATACCATAGCCGTCAATGGTCCAGCCCAACTTAATCTGAGCTTCAACCTTGTCACCTTCTGTTACCGCAACATCCCGCATATTATCGCCAAAACGGCAAACTTTTAGGAATTTGCTGTAAACAAAAGCAACTGCGGTGCGCATCCAGCGACCTAATCTCTCAACAACCTCATCATCCTTCCAGTATCCTGCAACAACCTTGCGCGGCATTCTAAGCCTTGCACCTATAAAACCGAATTCACGGTCACCGTGAGCTGACTGATTCAGGTTCATGAAGTCCATGTCAATGCTATCCCAGGGAATATCACGGTTGAATTGAGTGTGCAAGTGTAAAATTGGCTTTTGAAGAGATGTTAGACCTTTAATCCACATCTTAGCGGGTGAAAAGGTATGCATCCAAGTAATTATTCCGGCACATTTTTCATCTGAATTAGCTGCTGTACAAAGCTGATAAATCTCCTCGGGAGTTTTTACTACAGGCTTAAATTTAACTGCAAAAGGGCTTTTTTCGCTAAGATATTCTGCTATAATTTTTGAGTGGTCTGCAACTTGTCTCAGAGGTTCATCCCCATAAAGGAACTGGCTTCCGGTAACAAACCAGAATTCGTAATTTTTTAAATTTGGCATAACTGACTCCTCCTGTTAAGTATTAGATGTACGTACAAGTAGTTTTAAAATAATTATAACCCATATATTTCTTGTTTGCAATACAAAAGAGACCCTTTTATAAGTCAAATCATAGGAATTACTCTTGTAAAAATACACGCTGCTGTATATAATATAATTGATGTACGTACAAGTTACGCAAGGAGTGTCCATGTGAACGAACAGACAAAATATGCGGGACTAAAAAATTATATTAAACAACAGATAATAATGGGTCGGATAAAACCCGGCGATCGCATACCTTCGGAAAACAAGCTTAGTGAAGAGTTTTCTCTTAGCCGCCATACCGTGAGAAAAGCCATCTCGGTATTGGTGTCTGAAGGTTATCTTCTTACCGAGCATGGACGGGGAACTTATGTGAAGGACCGAAGTATAAATAGATCAAAGTCCCGTAATATCGGTGTACTTACAACCTATATATCAGATTATATCTTTCCCCGTGTTATTAAGGGGATCGACACAGTTCTATCTAATAGAGGATACAGCATAATGCTCAAAAACACCGATAACGATGTAGCCAGAGAAGCCATGCACCTTGAGGAAGTCTTAAATAAAAACCTTGAAGGGTTGATTATCGAACCCACAAAAAGCGCAGTTTACTCTAACAATTCTGAATATTACGAGGCTCTTGATAATCACCGTATTCCATATATCTTTATTCATGGATATTATCATCATCTGAAGAATAAATCACAGGTCGTCCTTGATGATGCTCATGGTATGTACCTTGCTGTCAGCCATTTAATTAATCTGGGACACAAAAATATTGTGGGTATTTTTAAAGCTGATGATATGCAGGGTATCAATCGTCATCATGGCTATGTAAAAGCTCTCTCTGAAGCAGGTATAAATTACGACTCAGAAAAGGTTATATGGTTTCATACAGAAGACAGAAAAACTAAACCATATTCAGAGATTAGAAATATAATTAACATGGGAACAGCTACCGATGCCATCGCATGTTATAATGATGATATTGCCTTTGGTATATATCAAGCACTTACCGAGTTAGGGATTAATGTACCTCGAGAAATAAGTCTTACAGGCTTTGATGATTCATATATTGCGACCAACTGCCCTGTTAGGCTTACAACAGTTACGCATCCCAAGGAAAAACTTGGTGAAGCTGCAGCCGAGTTATTATTAGAGCTTCTTGAAGATGATAATTATCTAAATAACCCGCGAAAAAAGGTTTTTATTCCTGAATTGGTTATGGGAGATTCATGTTTAGATCGAAATAAATAATGATATATGCAAAATAGATTTTTGGGAGGATAAAAATATGTTAAAGTCTCTGAAGGAAGAAGTACTAAAGGCCAATCTTGATCTCCCACGTTATGGACTTGTTACATTTACATGGGGAAACGTAAGCGGCATTGACCGTGATAAAGGATTAATTGTTATAAAACCAAGTGGAGTTCCTTATGATGAACTTAAAGCGGAGCATCTTGTTGTGCTTGACCTGGACGGGAACAAAATTGAGGGAGATTTAAATCCATCATCGGATACAGCCACGCATCTCGTTCTTTACCGCAACTTCAAGGAAATAAACGGTATTGTACATACACATTCAAGCTGGGCGACCAGTTGGGCTCAGGCAGGCAGATCAATACCCTGTTTTGGCACTACGCATGCCGATTATTTCTACGGTTCCATTCCATGTACCAGAAAGATGACTAAGGAAGAAATCGAAGGCAATTACGAGGAAAATACAGGTCATGTAATAATTGAGACATTTAAAAATTTGAATCCTGTTTATGTACCCGGGGTACTTGTAGAGGATCATGGACCTTTCAGTTGGGGTAAGAGCCCTGATAATGCTGTACACAACGCAGTAGTTATGGAAGAAGTGGCCAAGATGTCTTTCAATACCGTTATGCTGTCAAATGGAGATGCTGAACCTGCATCCGATTATATACTTAATAAACACTTTATGAGAAAGCATGGAGCTAATGCTTATTACGGGCAAAAGTAAGATGTTTTATCGGAGAGCTTATGGATATTTCACAAATAGAACTTAAAAACATTCCTAATATGGAGTTTGACTGCTCTTGCGGAAGAAAGCACCGTTCAGGAATTAAACATATATCTGTTGAGAGCGGCAGCATCCGAAACCTCCCCTTTTATCTTAAAGTCTTCAAAAATGTTTTTGTTGTTTCAGATAATAACACATATGACATATGCGGCGAAAAAGTAATGTCGAGCTTAGAAGATAAGGGCTTTTTAGTATCGCAATACACTTTTTTCAGCACCGGATTTCTGGTACCTGACGAAAAAGCATTAGGAAGCCTTTTGGTTGAAATTCCTTCTGACACCGATGTCATTTTAGGTGTGGGTTCAGGAACCATAAACGATCTTTGTCGCATGATCAGCTATAAATGCCACATCCCTTATGTCATTGTGGCAACCGCTCCTTCTATGGATGGATATGCTTCATCTGTATCGCCCCTTATTACTAATAGAACCAAGATAACCTATGAAGCAGTTTTCCCTTATGCCATCATTGCAGATCCTGATATACTTAAGGATGCACCGCTTGATATGCTATACGCAGGCTTTGGAGATATTATAGGCAAGGTTACCGCTCTTACCGACTGGAATCTTTCACGTAAAATAAATGATGAATATTACTGTCATAACAGTGTTGCTCTTGTAAACAGAGCAGTACAAAAATGTATTGATTGCTTAGGCGGAATAGCAAAAAGAGAGCCAAACGCTATTAAAGCTCTGGTAGAGGCTTTAATCATCTCGGGAGTTGCAATGGGCTTTGTAGGAAATTCAAGGCCTGCCTCGGGGGCCGAACATCATCTTTCCCACTATTGGGAGATAGACGCATTGTCAAAAGGCGAAGAACACAATCTACACGGCATCTCGGTCGGTGTAGGCTCTGTGGCTATTTCCAAGCTGTATAATCTTGTTAATAAGGTCAATCCCATCGGAATTGAAATACCTGATCCTTCATATGTAGAAAATTTGCTGGCAAGAGTCGGCGCCCCTACAAGCCCTATAGAAATAGGAATAAGTAAATCGGTCTTCATGCAGAGTTTATTAAATGCCATGGAAATAAGGCCACGGTATACAATACTCCGTCATGCCGCACAATTGGGTATTCTTGAAGAAGCTGCCGGTTCCATAACCTCATTCTATTATAAATAGAATGATCCTCAGTCTTTTGATGTTCTGTACTGCATAGGCGAACAGGCATGTGCTTTCTTAAACAGGTATGAAAAGTAGTGAGCATCCTTATATCCTACCGCCATACTTATATCTGAAATGAGCATATCGGTACATTTCAACATTTCTCTTGCCTTGCTCATACGAAGATCGGTAAGATATCTTATGAAGCTCTTTCCCGTTTCCTTGCTGAATACCGAACTAAAATGGCTTGGACTTAAATTCACGTATGCAGCGGTTTCATTAAGGGATATGTCTTCATCGGCAAAATGTTCGTTTATGTATTCCTTGGCCTGATCAATTATTCGATGATATCGCTTATTCCTTAAAGCATCGCGGCGCTCAATGGCAATCGAGAAGATTCTGAAAATATAATCCTTTGCCTTCTGGTTGTTATAATACATCTTCTTGATTCCTTCAAGCCCCTTAAAAGGCTCCTCGATCGTTATGTCAGGCGAGCCGATCTCCTTGAGAAAAGCTACCACTGTAAAATATATGTTCATTATAATATATTGTTTAAACAAGAATGATTTTTCACTGGCACTGCCTATACTTATCAAAAATTCATCAATAAAATAGGTTATCTCATCAGCCTCTCCGCTCTTTAAGAAAGCGTCCGCCTTTTTAAGGTCTAGGGACTCAAGCTCCAATTCGCTCAAAATAGTATCATCGTCATCATGCTGGCGAAATGATGAAATTTGATTGGAATTAATTATGTCATTGTTTTCAAAAATGAAACGATATGAGAAGGCGCGAGCTGCATTCTCATAGGATTGCGAAAGAACTGTCAGTCGGTCCACCTGGGTTCCGATTCCCCCAAAATACCGTACTTGAGTGTATTTGGCCATTATTTCTTTAAGTCTTAATATAAAAGCCTCACGTGTTGTGTCAAGATGTTCAGAGGAGTCGCCCTTAATTAGAAACGCAACACCCTCTATTGCACGATCAAACATTATAATATTATCATAACGTGAATTGATGCTGTTTATCTCTTTTTCCAGTTCAAGAATTTCGTGGGAGTATATTTCATCCTTGTTATTAATATTATATTTAAAAAGCAAAATTTGGTAGAACTTTGCACTTAATTCAAGACCATATTCCTTACCCCTCTCAAGCACCTTCGCAATTGAAAGGTTACCGCTTACCATCTCATTAAAAAGCCTACGCTTGATTTCTGTCTCGTTTTCCTCCATTTCACGCTTATAGCGCTCATAGTTTACCCTTTCTTCACGCTCGGCAAGAATCTGCTGGCCTATTCTTTTCACAATCTTTACGAGTTCAGCACCTTTTATAGGCTTTAATAGATATTCGGTAACTCCTATCTTAATAGCCTCTTGAGCATAACTGAATTCCTCGTGACCGCTTAATATGATTATTTTGCTTTGGGGAAGTGCCTTTATTACAAGGCGACTTAAATCAAGACCATTCATAAAAGGCATTTTTATATCTGTAATTATAATATCAGGTTGTTCAGCCTGAATGAGCGGAAATGCAAGCTCACCGTCTGCGGCTTCGCCGCTGAATATGAAGCCTTCCTTTGCCCAGTCTATATTATTCTTTATTCCTTCTCTGACAACAAACTCATCTTCAACTAAGAAAATCTTTAGCATATTGTGATCATCCTATATCTTCCGTTTGATATTACTAAATTTGAATCAATGACATGAAACAAAAACCGATAATATTGGTGAAATTATTACCATTATTATATCATAACAGATCTTAGTTATCAATTAAAGGAAAAGGGCTGCATTCCAAAAAGGTAACCGATAGCCAACTACGGTTTGATTGTTTTCTTTTTGGATACACTGATATGAAGGTATAAAAAAATCGCTGGAATCATTTTATTCAAACAGTTCCAACGATTTTTCTTTGGTCGGAGTGACACGACTTGAACGTGCGACCTCTTGCACCCCAAGCAAGCACT
>CAYWXN010000007.1:0-22048 GCA_964462075.1 uncultured Ruminiclostridium sp.
CTACGCAATCCAAAACAACTCATGCAATGAGTTGTATGCTCCGCTTTAAATCGTTTCAGGGATAGTCGCTACTTTAATTCATAGAAACAGAGGTATTAATGGCCAAGGAAAGATTAGATGTAATTTTATTTAATAAAGGGCTTTTTGAGAGTCGGGAAAAGGCTAAAGCCGCTATTATGGCAGGTTTAGTTTTTGTTGACGGTGAACGAGCAGATAAACCGGGCACCACCTTTAGCGAAGATTGTACTATTGAAGTTAAGGGTAAACCCATTCCATATGTCAGCCGCGGAGGCCTGAAGCTGGAAAAGGCAATTACCGAGTTTAGCATAGACCTTAAGGACTTGGTTTGTGTAGATGTGGGAGCATCAACCGGCGGATTTACAGATGTTATGCTAAAAAACGGAGCAAGAAAAGTATATTCAGTAGACGTAGGCTATGGACAATTAGCTTGGGAACTCAGAAATAATCCCAAAGTAATTTGTATGGAACGCATTAATTTTCGTTATGTCACCAAAGATCAAATAAGCGAACCTTTGGACTTTGGCTCTGCCGATGTATCTTTCATATCACTGAAGCTTATTCTTCCGCCATTGAAAATCCTACTGAAGCCTTTCGGCAAAGTGGTGTGCCTTGTAAAACCGCAATTTGAAGCGGGAAGAAATAAGGTAGGGAAAAAAGGGGTTGTTAAAGACCCAAGCGTCCATGAGGAAGTAATAAATTCTGTTATAGCATCATCACTGGGATTAGGGTTTTCTGTCGCAGGTCTTTCTTTTTCGCCTATTACAGGGCCTGAAGGTAACATTGAATACTTGCTTTATTTAATAAATGGAGATATGGAAAAAAAGGCTGAGATAATTGTCTCGGATACAGTTAAATCAGCACATGCCACTCTGGGTTGATAATATCATATTTCGGATGGAATAAGATGCATTAATTCATCTACTGTATCGGCAACAGTGAGAGCTTTTAATATTTTCTTGCTGGGAGCATGATAAATAGTAAAATCATCAGATTCTCCGATGTCTTCCCGTATACTGTTTACTGTAGAGTCCTTGAATGGATCAAAGCCCCAATCATTAACATCTACCTGAAAACAGGCATCAATGCGTACCCACTTGTCCAACTCCTGAATATAGACTCCATTAAATCCATGGGCAATAAGCCTCTCAAAATCCTCGTTATAACGGATTTGATAGCAGAACCCCGCGGGAATACCCGAAGCTCTCATAAGGGCGGCAAGAAGATGGGCCTTGGCAAAACATATTCCATGTCCTTTGTCCAACACCTCAGAAGCTGTTTTAGTGACACTGGTTGCGTTAATATCAAGAGAATGAAAGATATGATCTCTGGTAAATTTATAAATTTCCCGTGCTTTAGAAAGATTGTCTTTAAGACCGTATGTAAGCTGCTCCGCTGTTTGTGACACCAATAGGTTGTCAAAATCTAATACGTCGCTATTTTCAAGATAATCACTTATGTCCGACTTATCCGTACTCGGGTCAGGCATTACAAATCTCAACTCCTTTAATATTTCTGGTTTAATAGTATGCTACCATTGTTTTTTGTTTGATGCAAGTCTATTATGTTATGGTATAATCTATTAATAAAACGTTCAAAAGCGGATCAGTCGGAGTGGTTTCAATGAAGAGAAGGAAATTAATTTGGGAAATAGTAAGCATGCTGGTAACAATAATTATAATTTTTACTATTGTCTTTATTCTCAATATGGTGGTATTCGCCATATCCGGAGTTAATCAGGTTTCTATGAGAAACACATTAATTGAAGGAGATATTGTTTATTATGACAGGCTCGCCAATAAGACAGACCATTTTGAAAGAGGAGATATTGTACTCTTTTTGACAGGCGGAAGGGAAAAGAACGGAATTCTGGACTTATTCAGTATAAAGCTTACAGATTTAAAAGACGCATTGACGAATAAGGGCAACTTCACAAATGAACGTTATGTCAAGCGTATTATCGGCATACCCGGAGATATCATAGAAATAGATGATGACGGCAAGGTTTATGTGAACGGGGAAATAGAGAATAAGCCGTATATTTTGGGTCAGACATCCAAAGGCGATATGGAATACCCACTTAAGGTGCCGGAAAATAAGTTTTTTGTTATGGGCGATAACAGGGAGATGTCTGAAGACAGTCGCGAATTTGGCTGTGTAAGTATTAAATCTTTTGAGGGAAAAGCATCATTTATTCTCTGGCCCTCCTCAAGAGTAAGACAAATAAAATAAAATAAAACTGATGCGAGGATTATATGGAAAAAGAGATTGACAATGAGCAGAGAAAACTGCCCATACCCTTTGATTCAGGCTTATTGTATACAGTTGTTGCCATTTACTATGTATATGCATCTAGGTATATCGTTAAGCTTAATCTTTCAACCGAAATAAATCTGATACTCTCCCAAATCTTATTTCTGGTTGTACCGCCGTTACTCTTGGCTTTTATAAAAAAATATGACATAAAAAAAACATTTAGACTAAAAGCGCCCAAACCGCTGGAAGTTTTACTAATGCTGGTCATAAGCCCCGTTATGGTTATTGCGGGGTTCTGCGCAGGCTTTATCGCACTTCTTGCCGTAAAGGGTGTTTTCGGAAAGGTATATATCGGAGGAGATATAACCGATATAATGTCAAAAAATATTATTATTTCTCTGCTATTAGTCGCAGTGTTACCGGCAGTATGTGAGGAATTACTCTTTAGAGGGATGATTCAAAGAGGTCTTGAGAGGGTTGGAGCAGGCTGGTCTATATTTTTAAGCGGTTTATTATTTGGTTTATTCCATTTTGATTTTCAGCGATTGGCAGCTCAGACTCTGATTGGATTATTATCAGCATATGTGGTATATCGTACAGGTTCAATTTTTAATGGTATGATACTTCACTTTAGTAACAATGGTCTCTTGACACTTCTTGCAAACTATATGGCGGGCTCAGAGGTGCAAGGTACCCAGGTAGTGACTGATCCCTTTGATATTCCGGAATTTTCGCAAATTGCTACTCAATACAATATGTCACTTGAACAGTTGCTAGGGATGATGGCAGCAGTGTTTGCGGTTTTTCTGGTGATAAGTGTCGCAGTATTATCTGGTCTTATAATTATTGTAAGATCCATCACTCAAAATACAGTGGAAAAACCCGAAAAAATAAAAGGCAGTGGCAGAGGCATGCTAATCGGTCTTCCGGGGCTGTTAATGATAGGTATTGTATACACAGGGCTGGCATTAATGCTGCTAAATAATAATACGGGACAAAAGATCCTTCAATTTATGGGAATGCTGTGAAATAAAACGGGATGATTGAAAAAATGTGTAAATACGGAAAGGTTCATAAATAGATGATAATTGCTGATCAATGGACTGAATATAAGCTCTTGGACGCAGGAGACGGTGAAAAGGTTGAAAGCTGGAACGGTACAATATTAAGAAGGCCCGATCCTCAGGCTATATGGCCTTGGACAAAACCGGATGTACGCGAAAATGTACATGCTCATTATCACAGAAGTAAGGCCGGAGGCGGGCAGTGGGAATATAGAATCAGTATTCCCAAGAATTGGACTATTAGATATAAAAATCTGGCATTTAATGTGGAACCTACGGGATTTAAACATACAGGCCTTTTTCCGGAACAGGCTGTCAATTGGGACTGGATGACAGAAAAGATAATTGCGTCGAATAGATCCATTTCAGTCCTCAATCTTTTCGCCTACACAGGTGGGGCTACATGTGCATGCCTTGCAGCCGGAGCTTCTGTTTGCCACGTCGATGCCTCAAAGGGCATGGTAGCTTGGGCAAAAAAAAATGTTGAATTGTCAAACCTGATAGACAAACCCGTACGTTTTATAGTGGATGATTGCATGAAATTTGTCCAAAGAGAAATAAGACGAGGACGGTTTTACGATGCCATTATAATGGATCCTCCTTCATACGGAAGGGGGCCAAACGGTGAACTTTGGAAGCTTGAGGATGAACTCTTTTCACTGGTAAACACCTTAAAGGATGTTATGAGCACGACTCCGCTATTTTTCCTTCTGAATTCTTACACTGCGGGCTTTTCTCCGAGAGTATCGGCAAATATGCTTGAGCTTAGTTTAAAGAGTAGGTTTGGCGGGAAAGTTAATAGCGGTGAGATAGGATTGCCAATTACAGATTCAGATATAGTGCTTCCTTGTGGAAACTATGCCCGCTGGGAGATGTAGATTTTTAAAATTCTATTATGGATGATAAAACACTTTAATGGTATAATATCCAAATAGCATAGGTTGCGAATTTGAAAGGAAGGATTTTTATTAGCCTATGGAAAATGAAAATAGGAGTTTAAGCCTTATTATCGACGCATTGGAGGATAGCAAAGCTAAGAACATAAAAGCTATTGATATTCATAATCTGACAACTATTGCTTATTATTTTGTAATTGCAAGCGGTACGTCTGTTACACATATAAAGGCTCTTAATGATAATCTGGTTGAAAAACTATCAGAAAAAGGATTGAAGCCTTTAAGAATAGAAGGATATAATCATGCAAGGTGGATATTGCTGGACTACGGCGATATTATAGTTCACATCTTCCATGAAGAGGACAGAGAATACTATGGTCTGGAGAGACTATGGCAGGACGGGAAGCCTGTTGATTTCTGAGATCCACTATATAAGGGATGCAAATTATTGGAGGTTGTTAAAATGAGTTATTCAAGGGAAATAGATAAAAAGTGGCAAAAGATATGGGAGGAAAGCAAACTATATAAGTTTGACCGCAATAAGCTAGACAAAAAACTTTATTGCCTTGAAATGTTTTCCTATCCGTCAGGAGCCAATCTTCATGTAGGACATTGGTATAATTTCGGTCTTGCTGATTCTTGGGCAAGAATGAAGAGAATGCAGGGATATAATGTATTCCATCCTCAAGGCTTCGATGCTTTCGGACTTCCTGCCGAAAACTATGCTATTAAGACCGGAATACATCCTATGGACTCAACAATGAAAAACATTGATACTATGAAGAGGCAGCTAAAAGAAATGGGAGCAACCTTCGATTGGGATTATGAGGTAATAACCTGTGCTCCCGAGTATTATAAATGGACTCAATGGATTTTCCTTCAGTTATATAAGAAGGGTCTGGCTTACAGAAAGAATGCACCGGTTAATTGGTGTCCAAGCTGTAAAACTGTTCTTGCCAATGAACAGGTTATAGATGGTGCCTGTGAGCGCTGTCATAGTGAGGTAACCAGAAAGAATCTTACTCAATGGTTCTTTAAAATCACCGAATATGCGCAGGAACTTTTGGATTGTCTGCCCGGCTTGGATTGGCCGGAAAAAACTAAGAAAATCCAGACTAACTGGATAGGGCGTTCTGAGGGTGCGCAAATACAATTTAAGGTGGAGAGTGAGGACAAGTCTTCTGACATTACGTTTAATGTGTTCACTACCCGCGCCGATACGCTTTACGGTGTTACTTATGTGGTTCTGGCTCCGGAGCATGAACTTGTTGATAGAATAACCACTCCTGAGTACAAAAATGCTGTGGAGGAATACCGTAAACAGGTTAACAAGGTTTCGGAAATTGACAGACTTTCTACAACTCGAGAAAAAACCGGTGTGTTTACCGGTGCGTATGCCATTCATCCTCTAACCGGCAAGAAAGTTCAGATATGGATAGCTGATTATGTTCTCGGAGGCTATGGAACCGGTTGTGTTATGGCTGTGCCTGCCCATGACGAACGGGATTATGAATTTGCCACGAAATACGGGCTTGATATAGTTCGTGTTATCAAGGGAAAAGCAGGCGTTGACGATAATCTTCCATTTGTTGAAGATGGCATTTTAACCAATAGTGAAGAGTTTGACGGAGTATCATCCGAAGATGGTCGTCTGGCCATTGTTAATAAGCTTTCCAAGCAAGATAAGGGTGAGCTTAAGGTTACCTACCGCATAAGGGATTGGCTTGTTTCAAGACAGCGCTATTGGGGCGCTCCCATTCCGATTATTCATTGCGAAAAGTGCGGTACTGTTCCGGTTCCTGAAGACCAGCTGCCGGTAGAGCTCCCTTACAATGTGGTATTTACTCCTGACGGTGAGTCTCCCCTTGCCAAGTGCGAGGAGTTTATTAACACAACCTGTCCCGCCTGTGGTGGCAAAGCTAAGAGGGATTCGGATACTTTGGATACCTTTGTTTGCTCAAGCTGGTATTATTTAAGATATCCGGATAATAAGAACGAGAAAGAAGCCTTTAACACAGAATGGATTAACAAGATCCTTCCCGTTGACAAATATGTTGGAGGAGCGGAGCATGCAGCCATGCACCTTCTCTATGCGCGCTTTTTCACAAAGGCATTGAGGGATATGGGTTATCTTAATTTTGATGAACCGTTCCTTTCATTAGTCCATCAAGGCAGCATTTTAGGTTCAGACGGACAAAAAATGTCCAAGTCCAGAGGAAATACCGTAACCCCGGACGAGTATATAAACAAATATGGTTCGGATGTTTTCAGAATGTATTTAGCCTTCGGCTTTGCCTATATTGAGGGAGGTCCTTGGAGCGATGACGGAATAAAGGCTATTGATCGTTTTATAGGACGAATCGATAGGATAATCGAAAAAGTGATTGCCGAAAGAGGAAAATCGTCCTCAAATAATATGGGAGCTGATGAGAAAGAACTTAATTTTGTGTGTCATAACACCATCAAGAGTGTTACTCAGGATACCGATCAGTTCCAGTTTAATACGGCAATAGCAAGACTTATGGAGCTAATTAACGC
This sequence comes from uncultured Ruminiclostridium sp., assembly GCA_964462075.1. Lineage (GTDB taxonomy): Bacteria > Bacillota > Clostridia > DSM-8532 > DSM-8532 > DTU059. The sequence goes on from CAYWXN010000007.1 coordinate 6,773, forward strand.
GATTTATAAATATGATCTTCTGGCTGATAAAAACAACAGTTTGATTGAGAAAACCCTAAAGGATTTATTAAAGCTCCTGTCTCCTTTTGCACCTCATTTTGCTGAAGAGATGTGGGAAGCAATGGGTGAGAAAGATTCTATCTTTAACCAGAGCTGGCCTACCTACGACGAGAAAGCTCTTGTGAAGGATGAGGTCGAGCTTGCTGTTCAGTTTAACGGGCAAATCAAGTTTAAAGTAAATGTGCCTACCGATTCGGATAACAAGGAAATTGAGGATATTGTAAAAAATGATACCCGCTCCGCCCAATATCTGGAGGGGAAAAATATAGTAAAGGTAATTGTTGTCAAGGGTCGTTTGGTCAATATTGTCGTAAAATAAGAGGTGTGAGAAAATGGATAATGCATTTAGATTTCTTATAATGGCCGGAGTTACATATTTGGCATTTTTATGCCTTATAAGGCTTGTTATGGGAAGTCAGTATAAATCAAAGTCCTTCCTCATCAATATAATTGGTATGCTTACAGTTTACGGGAGCTTTATTATAAGCCGATATAACAATGTATTAAAGCTTCCCGGATTTCTGTATTACATAATTTTGATTCTATTAACCGTATTTCTGCCTCCTCTTTCTTTGAAGATGAAGAGTGATCAAACACTCAAATACGTTGCTTTTGGGATTATTGCTGTTCCGCTGCTTCATCTTTTATTTTCACTATTACTTGGATGGGGAGAGTACTTACCATTTATTCAAATACCATCTCTTTGGGAGCTTATTTAGCTTTACCATGAGCATTGAATTGTTATAACAAAAAAATATGGAGGCGATTTTTTGGGTTTAGAAACACCGGATGAAGCGAGGCTAATGCAGCCATCTGTTCTGGCTTTTATAGGTGATGCGGTATTTAATCTTTTCATACGGGAAAGATTAGTAATAAAAGAAAAAGGAACTTCACATAAGTTACATGTTTTATCTACCGAATATGTAAAAGCGGCTTCCCAGTCAAAAATATCAAAGGCCTTAATGGATACCTTTACTGAGGAGGAAACCTATATTTTCAGACGGGGAAGAAATACAAAATCCACAACTATACCCAAGAATGCCGAAGTTCAAGATTACAAATATGCTACCGGATTTGAGGCGTTATTAGGTTATCTGTATTTGACAAAACAGACTGAGAGACTTTATAAATTGATGGAGCAGGCGGCCGATATTATTGAGGCGCCCGGAATGGAGAAAAAAAATGAGAAAGAATGATTTCGGATCAAAGAAGAGTTCAAGGGCTAAGCCGGCTTCCGGTGGAAGAAGTAACCGGGGTGGCAGTATGGATAGGAGTTCCAAGAGAACAGGCGAAAGAACCGGTGAAAGGTATAATTCAAAAGATGGCTTCGGAAAACAAACTGAAGGAGTAGAATCCTTTGGAAGAAGGCCACGTAAGGATGGAGAAGGCGGCCAAAGCGGGCAGAGAAGAAGTACTGATTGGAGTACGGGCGGGTATAGAGTAACAAAAAAAGTTACCGGAAAGGGTTCCGGTTTTAAAGGATATAATAAGGATGCCACTCAAGGCTCAGGAGGACCTACAAGAGACGATCGGCAAGACTTCAGAGGCTCAAGAAGAAATGCCGAAAATGATTTTAGAAGTCCAAGAAAAGATGATGGTCAGGAATTTAAAGGCCCGAGAAAAAATACGCGAGCAGGTGAACTCAGAAATCAAAAGAAAGGTTATGTTAAGAAGACTCCACGCTCCCCAATTAATAAAAGAGATGAATTCCGAAATAAAAAAGAGGAAATTGAATCCACGAGAACCTTTAATGAAGCAGAAATAAAAGAAAACATTGATAGAGAAGACAGGGTGGAAGGAAGAAACTCTGTTTTTGAAGCAATTAGATCGGGGCGCCCCTTAAACAAACTCTTTGTCGAAAAGGACAGCGAGGATGTATTAATCTCAAGAATTGTGGCTATGGCAAGAGAAAAAGACATTCCAATTCAATATCTTGAGCGAAATAAACTTGACTCTATATCTCAAACGAGAACTCATCAGGGCGTTATTCTGGAGGTTGCGGCTAAGGAATATGTTGAGGTTGAGGATATTCTAAAGATAGCAGAGGGAAAAGGAGAAAAGCCATTTGTGCTTGTTCTTGACGGCATTACCGATACCAATAATTTAGGTTCGATAATCAGAAGTGCCGAGTGCGCGGGTGTTCATGGTATAATTCTTCCTAAGCGCCGCTCTGCAACCCTTAATGCAACCGTGGCTAAAGTAGCGGCAGGAGCGTTGGAATATGTTCAAGTAGCCCGAGTTACAAACTTAGTTCAGACCCTGAGATCACTTAAAAATGAAGGCTTATGGATTATAGGTGCCGATATGGACGGGGAAACCAATTTCCAGGATGCTGATCTTACAGGTCCTACCGCGCTTGTTATCGGAAGTGAAGGAGAGGGTTTAGCAAGATTGGTAAAAGACGAATGCGATCTGATGGTTAAGATACCCATGAAGGGAAAGATCTCATCGTTAAACGCAGGTGTTGCGGCCGGACTCATCATGTTTGAAATATCCAGACAGAGAGGGTATTAATCTTATACTAAAACTGCGCTTTTTAGGGTATATAGGATTATATGTGTAGCATTTTATCATCTTGGGGGTGTGTATGAATCGACGATCTAAATATATTTTTATGATTATTATAGTTTTGTTAATGTTAGCCGGTACAAATATTCTTCTGTTTCGACGGTATATTGGGCTGGTTGAAGGAGATGTTGAGGATATTAACCAACTGGGAACTATAAGAGGCTCTATTCAGAGGTTCACGAAGCTAGAGCTTGTTAATGGAGAAAATGAATTCATTAAGAATAGAATAGATAATATTTTTGATGCACAAAAAAATCTTAACACACCATTTCTTAATGAGACTGAGGTAAAGTGGGAAGAACTCAAATCAATTGCTATAAAGTATAGGAATAACCCAAATGATAACTACAGGGAAATTTTGATACGGACCAGTGAGGAATGCTGGGACATAATCGACGAGGCAATTCTCAAGAATCAACATATCGCTGAAAACAAGACCGCATACCTTGTTCTTCCTATAGTGTTTTTAGTATTTGAACTGGTTTTTGGTTTAGTGCTTATTTATATTATTAAAAAATATGTATATGATAACTTAGAAACCTTTGCGGCTTATGATAACTTGACTAAGGCGTACAACAGAAGGTATTTTATTGAATATATGAAGAAGGAAATTTCCAGAGCTGAACGAAAAAATACCGAATTTTCATTAATTATGTTTGACATAGATCATTTTAAAATAATAAATGATACATATGGACACAGCGCAGGAGATGAAGTTCTGAAAACCCTTATAAATATTGTCCAGAAAGATTTACGTAAATCCGATATCCTGTCCAGAATAGGCGGAGAGGAGTTTACCATTCTGCTTACTGACTCTAAGCTTAAGGAAGCTGTCAATACTGCAGAGAGAGCACGTAATACTATAGAGAAGTACAACTTCAAAGATATAGGTAATATAACAGTGAGTTTTGGAATAACCGCATACCAAGAGGGCGATATGGTTGATGATATATTAAAAAGAGCTGATACCGCGCTCTATCTTGCAAAAAACGGAGGAAGAAACCGGACAGAAACAGTGTAGTCTTATTTATGATATAGTTACCATGTAGCAAGTAATTGATTACAATACTCAGGCCCTTAACGACTATATTTCGGGAAAAGAAAAGGCCGTGGGTTTTTTATGGGTAAAACCATGGCCGCTTTGAAGGGAAGGGGGGACCCGTCCCAGAAGAAATTCTTACCAAAGAGCATAAGCGGTATCTTTAGCTTAATTCTTTTTGGCTTTTATTATTTCGCTCAGCTTATAGATCCCGAACAAAACACAACAAGCTATTAATAATCCTATTGCGGCAGTGAAAAAGAATTTCAATAAAAATATGATTATCGATAGGCTTACTAACAGACAAATAACCATAAGCGGGTATCCAAGAACGGGTCCGAATCTGTTTATAAAGGCATCTTTGAAAGATATGAAATAATTATACATACTTAAAACCTCCAATAAAATATTCTATAGACAATATTATATGGGCCGAGACTTTGAATAACATAAGAGTTTAATTAGAAACATCTAATAAAAGGATTAGTATTAGACTATATAGATTAAGAAAAATATATAATATTTTATATAAGGTTAAGCCGATATATAGCATGAATGCAGTTCTGAAAATGAATACAAATTGACGCTAAATATTGTATCTGTTATAATCAGTTCTAAATTATTGTGTTGATAATCTGGGAGGCGTTTTGACAGAACATAAACGCCTTTTACATATTGAGGAGGACGAAAATGGAAAACAATACCGGGGTATTCAGTTCAAAGATATTCGGTTTAAACGTTTTCAATGATTCAGTAATGCGAGAACGGCTTCCGAAGGCCACTTATAGAAAGTTGAAGGAAACCATTAATTTGGGTTTGCCTTTGGATCCTGATGTCGCCGAGGTTGTCGCATGTGTTATGAAGGACTGGGCTGTTGAAAAGGGCGCGACCCACTATACCCATTGGTTTCAGCCCATGACCGGAGTTACCGCCGGAAAACATGATTCCTTTTTAACTCCTACAAGCGATGGAAGAGCTATTATGGAATTCTCTAGCAAAGAGCTCATAAGGGGAGAGCCTGATGCATCTTCATTTCCTTCAGGTGGTTTGAGAGTGACATTTGAAGCCCGAGGTTATACCGCATGGGATTGTACATCTCCGGCATTTGTTAAGGACAGGACCTTGTTTATACCCACTGCATTTTGCTCTTATACCGGAGAAGCTCTGGATCTTAAAACGCCGCTTTTAAGATCCATGGAAGCAATTTCTAAAGCCTCGCTTAGAATACTGCGTCTATTTGGCGATACAACTACAAAAAACGTTGTTACTACCATGGGAGCCGAGCAGGAGTATTTTTTGGTTGATAAAGAATACTTTATGAAAAGGAAGGACCTTATATATACCGGAAGAACTCTTTTCGGCGCAAGACCTCCTAAAGGTCAGGAGCTTGATGATCATTATTTTGGTAATCTTAAAGATCGAGTCTCCCAATTCATGCATGAACTCGATAAAGAGCTTTGGAAGCTCGGAGTAACTGCTAAAACTAAGCATAATGAAGCTGCTCCGGCACAGCATGAGCTCGCTCCCGTATACTCAACAACAAATATTGCCACCGACCATAATCAGTTGACGATGGAAGTTATGAAAAACGTTGCGGAAAAACTAGGCCTGGCGTGCTTGCTTCACGAGAAGCCTTTTGCAGGAGTAAACGGTTCAGGTAAGCATAATAATTGGTCTCTTTCCACCGATGAAGGCAAAAACCTGCTTGATTCAGGCGTAACACCGCTTGACAATGCTCAGTTTCTTATTTTTGTATGTGCAGTAATCAAGGCTGTTGATGAATATGCGGATTTATTGCGTTTCTCGGTAGCATCGGCAGGGAACGACCATCGTTTAGGAGCAAACGAGGCTCCTCCCGCAATTGTTTCTATTTATCTGGGCGAAGAGTTGACAAATATTTTTGAGCAGATTGAAACAGGTGTGGCCAAGGATAACGGAAACTGCAGAACACTGGAAATAGGTGTTTTGACTTTGCCTATTCTGCCGAAAGATACAACTGACAGAAACAGGACATCTCCTTTCGCGTTTACAGGTAATAAATTTGAATTTAGAATGGTAGGATCATCCCAATCCATAGCCACTCCCAATTTCATAATAAATACCATAGTATCCGATTCGCTCAACCGGATTGCCGACAGGCTTGAAAAAGCATCGGATTTTCAGACAGAGGTCCATTGCGTTGTTAAAGATATTATTAAGAAACATAAACGTATTATTTTTAATGGTAATAACTATTCTGAAGAATGGGTTTCCGAAGCCGAAAAAAGAGGCCTGCATAACCTTAAAACTGCAGTAGATGCCATCCCGGCATTAATTGCCGAGAAAAACATTGAACTGTTTAAAAGGACCGGCGTGTTAACTCCTATAGAGGTACATTCCAGATACGAAATACAGCTGGAGAATTATATAAAAACAGTGAGAATAGAAGCACTGACCATGGCTGAAATGATTAGCCGGCAGATTCTCCCCGCGGCACTTTATTATGTAAAACGTGTTGCAGATACGGTATCAGCGCTAAATTCTGCGGGGGCCGATTCAAAGCCAACTAAAAAAGCTTTAGATAAGCTTGTGGATCTTACATCCGGCCTTAGAATTGATGCTGATGCTCTAAATGAATCAATTGAAACTCTTGATAAAATGACCGGGGACACACTGATAAAGGCAAGGGCCTATATGGAAATGGTGATTCCTATTATGGAGGATTTGAGAAAAGATGCGGATAAGCTGGAGAATATGATGGATGCAAATCTCTGGCCTATCCCGACATATGGGGATCTAATGTTTGGGTTACTTTAAGGTCAGATTGGTAATAAGAACCCCACCCCGCTAAAGCAATCATAGATTGCTAGCGGGGACCCGGGAACCTTGTTGTTTTCACAATAAAAGGGCTGTTTCAACTGAAACAGTCCTTAATTTAATTGTTTAAAAACAAATCAGGTCAGTATTACAATGTCGTTAACAATTTAACAATTACATCCATAATTTAATCAATTTTAAATTTTATGGTCTATTATTAATAAAATTATTCCTGGGGAATAAGACGATCGCTTTTATTTAAAAAAATTGTAACTTTATACAAGGAATTTTTACTATATTTTAAGTTTATAAAATCATGTCAAAACAGCTAATATTGTATACTAAATACATTATGCATACTCTGTATCCCTCTGTTTGTAGCTTTTTTAACAATCTTTTGGCCTTTTAAAAACACAAAAGCTATGTTATTATATTAAGGGTCGATTAGTAATCTAAATTTTAATTTTACCTTTATATTTTTTTCAGATAAATGGAGTTGAGCAAATGAAATTCCAAAATTTTAAAGGTGGTGTGCATCCTACTCAGGCAAAAAACACTATGGAATGCGCTACTATCAAGATGAGTCTTCCCGAAAAAGCTGTTATTCCCATGCTGCAGCATATAGGTGCTCCATGTCAGGCAGTGGTGCAGAAGGGCGATACTGTTAAGGTGGGGCAAGTACTCGGAAATTCCGATGCGTTTGTTTCAGTCCCTATTCATTCAAGTGTGTCGGGAACTGTAACGGCTATTACTGAACGGATCATTTCGGGCAGCAAACCTGTAGTTTGTGTCGAGATTCAGCCGGACGGGCTTCAGGAAATCTCGGAGGATGTTAAGGTACCTGTTGTTGACAGTAAAGATAGCTTTTTAAAAGCAATCAGGGATTCAGGTTTAACCGGCCTTGGCGGAGCGGGATTTCCGGCTCACGTAAAGCTTAACCCGCCAAAAGATGCCAAAATTGATACCCTTATAATTAATGGGGCAGAGTGTGAACCTTATATTACCTCTGATTACCGTGAATGTATGGAAAACACCGAAAATATCATTGAGGGCATAAACCATTTACTTAAGTGGACGGGAATACCAAAGGCCTTAATAGGAATTGAGGATAATAAGCCCGAAGCGATTAAGAAGCTAAAAAGTTCTGTGGAAACCATGAATAATATTACAGTTCACAGTTTGAAATCGAGATATCCTCAAGGTGCTGAAAAAATGCTTATTAAGACCTTGACTGGACGTGAAGTTCCCTCAGGAAAGCTTCCGTCCCATGTCGGTTGTCTTGTAATGAATGTTGCCAGTGTTGCATTTGTTGCCGAATACTTGAAATCTGGGATGCCATTAATCAAAAGACGCGTTACAGTGGACGGTTCATCAGTAAAAACACCAATGAATCTTGAAGTTTTAATAGGCACCCCGATAGGTGAGGTCTTTAAGTTTAGCGGTGGTTTTATATCAGAGCCTGCGAAGTTTATTATGGGTGGCCCTATGATGGGAGTCGCATTATACTCGGATGAAATTCCGGTAATGAAATACACCAATGCTTTGCTGGCTTTAAACGAAAAAGACGCAAAGATACCGGAAGAAAATGTGTGTATTAGATGCGGACGCTGCGTTAATGTCTGTCCTATGAAATTGTTACCTTTTGATATAGACAGATTGGTCAAGGTAAATCAATATGATGACCTTGATAAGTATAATATTATGGACTGTATTGAATGCGGATCATGCGCCTATGCTTGTCCATCAAAAAGGATGTTGGCTCAGTCAGTCAGGCTGGGAAAGGACATCTTGCGCAGAAAGGCTAAGAAGTAATTATTTAAAACTATTTCTCGGAGCGGCAATGTTCCGGGAAAGACATAATGAGGGGGAATTATTTTGGAAAATACATTATTTGTGAACTCCTCTCCGCATATAAGGAGTGAGGTCACTACTCAAAGGCTTATGCTGGATGTCTTAATCGCATTAATTCCCGCAGCCTTTGCAGGAGTCTATTTCTTCGGGTTAAGAGCGGCTCTGCTAATAGCCGTCACTGTTATATCAAGTGTAGGTAGCGAATATATAGTCCGTAAAGCTCTGAAGAGAAATAATACGATAGGTGATTTAAGCGCCGCGGTAACAGGCTTACTGTTAGCCCTTACTCTGCCGCCGGAATTACCATTATGGATGGCTGTTGTAGGATCTGCCTTTGCCATTATTATTGTTAAGCAGTTGTTTGGAGGCCTCGGGTATAATTTTGTGAACCCGGCGCTTACTGCGAGAGCATTCCTTTTGATTTCATACGGAACTAAGATGACCATCTGGCCCCAGCCACTCGCCAATTCATCCGGAGTTGATGTTGTTTCATATGCTACCCCCCTCGGAATTATGAAAGAGGGTGGAGAGCTTCCAAATATTTTTGATATGTTTCTGGGCAATATAGGAGGCTCACTTGGTGAAACCTCGGCAATTGCACTTATAATAGGGGGCATTTACTTACTGGTGCGTGGTGTTATCACCTGGCATATTCCTGTTATATATATAGGTACAGTCGCTGCTTTTTCTTGGATAGTTAGCCCTGAAGGGATGTTTAACGGAAATCCGCTATTTCATGTTTTAGCCGGGGGGCTTCTTTTAGGTGCGATATTTATGGCAACTGATTATACCACAAGCCCCATGAGCAAAAAAGGTACCATTATATATGCTTTAGGATGTGGTGTTTTAACCATGCTATTCAGACTATATACAAACTTACCTGAAGGTGTTTCCTACGCTATACTGCTTATGAATGTTACGGTACCTATTATTGACCGTTACACAAAACCAAAGGTATTTGGAGGTGCTGTAAATGTTTAAGGATATTATAAAACCCGCATTAATCCTAGCTATTATTTGCATTTTTTTCACAGGGGCACTTGCATATGTAAATGGTGTAACCGAGCCTATTATAGAAGAAAACACCAGGTTGGCTGAGCAAGAAAGTCTTAAAAATGTATTTTCCGGTGCAGAAAATTTCCTTGAGCCAAAATCAGCCGAACAGTTAATAGCTGAAGGCTATAAAGTGAGTGAAAAAATCGGAAAGGCTTATGAGGCTCAAAAGGGCGGAGAATCTGTAGGATATGTAGTCGAAGTTATTTCACGCGGATATGGCGGAGCAATCAAAATGTTCGTTGGTATTGACAAAACCCAAAGTATCACAGGTGTCATATTGGCTAGCCACAATGAAACTCCGGGACTAGGTGCCAAGGGTGCTGAGCCAAAATTCAAAGATCAGTTTGTAGGAGCTATCCCCGAAAAAGAATATTTTGTAGTTAAGACAGCTCCAAATGCTGATAATGAGATTCAGGCAGTAAGCGGTGCCACAATTACATCCAAGGGTGTAACAAGTGGCGTAGCTGATGCAGTTGCACTGGTACGTTCTATGTTAGGAGGTAAATGATATGGCTAAAAAGAAATCACTTGGCTCAATATTTTTTAACGGTATAATAAGTGAAAACCCGACTTTCAGGTTACTATTAGGCAACTGTCCATCACTGGCCATAACAACATTAGCTAAAAATGGCGTGGGAATGGGTCTTGCTGCAACATTTGTTTTAGTTGGTTCAAATTTATTTGTTTCTTTGCTCCGTAAAATTATACCTGATAAGGTAAGAATACCGGCATTCGTTGTAGTAATTGCAGCGTTTACGACCATAGTAGAAATGCTGATGGCGGCTTTTCTTCCCGAGCTGGATAAACAGCTAGGAATTTATATTCCATTGATTGTTGTTAACTGTATTATCTTTGCCCGTGCAGAAATGTTTGCTCAGAAAAACCCGCCGGTTGACTCATTTATGGATGGTATTGGCATGGGAACAGGTTTTACTATAGCAATAACTATAATTGGTTCTTTCCGTGAGATCCTCGGATCAGGAACATGGATGGGTATTCCTGTAACCGTCAATTTATTCGACCCGGCTACGTTCTTTATTTTGCCTCCGGGAGGATTTTTGATTATGGGTTTGTTGATTGCATTATTCAACAAAATTTTCAGTGTGAAGAATCCAAAAACTATTGATGAAAAACCCTGTGCAGGCGGATGTCCGGGCTGTGCCAAAGCATCTGACGGAGGTGAAACAGCGTGAAAGAACTATTTGCTATTCTTGTGGGTGCAATACTTGTAGAGAATTTTGTGCTTTCAAAATTCTTAGGAATTTGTCCGTTTTTAGGGGTGTCCCAGAAGACCTCAACGGCTCTTGGTATGAGCGGCGCGGTAACATTTGTGCTTGTGCTTTCGCAGGCGGTTACATGGCTTACCAATGAATATCTGTTAAAACCCTTTAAACTTGAGTATCTTCAAACAATTGCATTTATTCTTGTAATTGCCGCTTTAGTACAATTTGTTGAGACAGTTTTGAAGAAGCTTATGCCTTCGTTATACAAGGCATTGGGGGTTTATCTTCCGCTTATAACAACTAATTGCGCGGTTCTTGGTTCAGCCTTGATTTTTGTTGAACGTGACTATACATTTGTAGAATCAGTGGTGTTTGGGTTTGCAGCAGGTTTAGGTTTTACTTTGGCATTAATTCTGTTTTCCGGAATTAGAGAGCGTTTGGAAACTGCTGATATTCCCGAGGCTTTTAAGGGAATGCCAATAACACTCATTGCCGCATCACTGGTGTCCATAACCTTTATAGGTTTTGCAGGGTTAATTATTTCTTAAGAGAGGGGAGTGACATAATTGAGTATTTTATTACCTGTTGCTGTAATTTCAGGTCTGGGAATTGCTTTCGGACTATGTCTTTCATATGCGTCAAAGGTTTTTGAAGTGAAGGTTGACGAGAGAATCGGTGCGGTAAGAGAATTGCTCCCCGGTGCCAATTGCGGCTCTTGTGGATATTCGGGCTGTGACGGTTTAGCAGAGGCTATTGTAAATGAAGGCGTTCATGCAAGCCGATGCCCTGTTGGAGGAATATCTGTAGTCAATGCCATATCCGATTTTATGGGTGTTGATGAGGGATCAATAGATGTCAATGTTGCCAGAGTCATTTGTCAGGGTAATTGTGATAATGTCAAAATGAAATATAATTATTTAGGGATAGAGGACTGCCATGCGGCTAATGTTCTGGCCGGAGGAATGGATGCATGTAATTACGGTTGCTTGGGTTTGGGCAGTTGCAAGAAAGTTTGTCCATTTGATGCCATTTGCGTAGAAAATGGATTGGCAACAATAATAGCAGAAAAATGTACAGGTTGTGGAAAATGTGTTGTTGAATGTCCGAAAGCTATTATTAAAATGGTTCCCGTACTATCAGGATTTACAGTAAAATGCAACAGCCATGATAAAGGTGCAGTCTCAAGAAAAAATTGTAAAGTGGGTTGTATTGCATGTCAGAAATGCGTTAAGGTTTGCCCGTCAGAGGCAATTACAATGGTGGATAATGTGGCGGTTATTGATTCCCAGAAATGCACAAATTGCGGAGAATGTGCTGCAGTCTGCCCTCAAATTTGTATAACAAATACTATAGTAAAGCGATTTTAGGATCATTGATAAATAAGGCGCCTGCCGGGAAGTGCATACTTCTTGTTGCAGAGCGCCTTTACTTTATTATAGATTGCTGTAGAAATTAATTTGATCTCCAATATTAAGAAATGCCGATGCATGGAGTGAGGAAGGAAACTCAAGAACTTTTTTGGCATCCCGTACCGATGGTACTATTGAATAAGGTTTGATAAATCTCTTTATGGATATAATTCTATTATTAGAATCCAAAAAAATAGCATCCAAATTATACCGCATAAACAAAGTATGTATAGAGTTACATGGGGAAAGCAACATTCCGTATTCTCCTTCTTCCCTAAACATTAACCCCTTAAACCTGCTAAAAAAGGTTTTTTCTATACTAACCGGTATAGTCTTACCGGTTTGTGTTATATAGTGTAGTATATCATTTTTTTTCATATAATCACCCAACAATATCATAACCATAAATGTAATAAAGAGAAATAGGGCATATTTCTCAAAATTAATAGGACTAAAATAAAAATATTATGAATTAGTCACATATTTACTTACATTTTCTATTAAAATTAATATTATTTCTATAAAGTTAAGCTGAAACTTAATGCAAGGTTACAAATCGGAGACAAATCGCTAAAAACAACTTTTAATTTTATGATTCCTATTGTATAATATGATTGCTTGTAATTTGATGGTTTTTATAAAATAAGATATAATAGGAATATGGTCATACATGGTAGCGACCAGGAGGAAATACATTATGATATCTAAGGAAGTTACAATCTTCAGCAAAACAGGTCTTGAGTCAAAAATGGCAGCACGATTAATTCAGAAGGCTTCAAGCTATGAGGCGAACATATGGATTCAAAAGGGTGAAAGAAAAGCTAATGCAAAGAGTTTGCTCGGACTTTTATCTTTGGGGATCAGCCCCGGAGATAATATTACGATAATAACCGAAGGCAGGGATGAGTCAACAGCTTTAAGTGAGCTTGAGACCTTTGCAAATAACGGAATGGTGGATTAATGTTTGTATTTATTAACAGCCGGCTTTTAGCCGGCTGTTTTCTTAACACCTATTTTCTATATGGCCTAGAGAAATAAAGCTGATATTTTCAAATGCTCATGGAGCTATAATAAATGTATCCCCACCTCATAAGGAGTTGAAATCAATGGCTTCAATCGATGAAACACTTAAAAATCTCCCCGAATCACCGGGAGTTTATATAATGCGTGACCTTGAAGGGACAATAATATATGTCGGGAAAGCAAAAATTCTTAAAAATCGGGTAAAATCCTACTTTCAATATAGGGAGGACAGGGATCCCAAGACCTCAATGCTGGTATCAAATGTTGAGTCCCTTGAGTATATCGTCACTCATACCGAAGAAGAAGCGTTAATTCTCGAAAACACTCTGATTAAAAGGCATAGACCAAAGTATAATATTTTACTGAAGGATGATAAAACATATCCTCATATCAAAATCACAATCCAGGATGAATTTCCCAGAGTTGAGGTAACCCGCAGGATTGAAAAAGACGGGGCAAAGTATTTCGGAACTTTCGTTAAAATGTCGGCTGTAAAGGACTCTATAGAGGTCTTAAGACGTTTATTTCCCATCAGGACATGTAAGAGAGTAATAAACCAGGAAAAAAAACAGAGGCCTTGTTTATACCATCATATAGGTTTGTGCTCTTCACCATGCTCGGGGAATGTTTCCAAAGATGAATATTCGGAGCTTGCTAAAAATGCTGTGGCCTTTCTAGACGGTAGGCATGATGATGTAATAAATATGCTGGAAACTGAAATGAACAGACTATCGGAGCAAACGAAATTTGAAAAGGCCGCTGTCATCAGAGACAGGATTAATAGTATAAAAGAGTTATATAAAAAGCAATCGGTCTACTCAACAAAGATGGAAGAGCGCGATGTTTTTGCTCTTTATGCCGATGACTGGCATTATGCGGCAAGCGTGCTTGCTATAAGGGACGGCAGGCTCATAGGGAAGAGAGCTTTTGTTCTTGAAGGCATGGGGGCAGCTCCTCCGAGCGAGGCAATAGTATCCTTCATCATTCAATATTATGAAGCAAATCCTGAGATACCAAAGGAAATAGCTCTTCAATTTGAACCCGAATCAAAAGATGTATTAGTTGATTTGCTTTCGAAAAAGCGTGGGAATAAAGTCACTCTGATTGTCCCCCAAAGAGGTGTTAAAGCTGAGCTTATAGATATGGCTGTGCAGAATGCGAAGGAAGAATTGGAGCTATATCAAAGGAATGTGCTGGCCACACAGGTAAAATCCATGGAAGCAGTAAAAAAGCTTCAGGAAACACTTAACTTACCAAATACGCTACGAAGGATCGAGGCATATGATGTATCAAATACGGGAAGTACAGAAATTGTTGCCTCCATGGTAGTTTTCCGTGACGGGCAAGCTGACAGCCAGAGTTATCGCCGTTTTAAGATGAAGGTGATAACCGAACAAAATGATTACGGCAGTATGCAGGAAACCTTGGTTCGTCGTTTTAATCGGTATCTGTCAGGTTCAAAGGACAAAGCCTTTGGCGAATTACCTGACCTAATACTGGTAGACGGCGGTGCTCAGCATGCAAGCGCAGCAAGAGAGGTTTTGACCGATTTAGATATTAATATCCCGGTCTGGGGTATGGCAAAGGATGACAGACACAGATCCCATCGTTTAGTAAATGGGGTCACCGGTATTGAGCTAAGTAAAGATAATGACATATTGCGTTTTGTAGCTTCCATTCAAAATGAAGCTCATCGATATGCGCTCAAATATAATAAAAATCTTAGAAAGAAACGCATAGAAAAATCTGTTCTGGATGAGCTTGAGGGAGTAGGAGCTGTTCGAAAGAAAGAGCTCATAAAAGCCTTCGGTTCGGTTAAAAAGCTAAAAGAAGCCAGTGTCGACGATATCGCAAAAGTTAAGGGAATAGGCAAACAACTGGCCGAAAAAATCAAAAGTCAACTTGAAAATTTGAAGTCATAAAAATATCAAGTTTCGTCAAGCATGTTCTGTGTTGATGGAATCATTTGCACAATAAGAATAATGCGAAGTAAAACGTAGTGTGCCTAATGTCATTCTGAGCAAAGCGAAGAATATTTTCATCAATATTGGTGCGCCAGCGTTGAATCTATTTGCATTAAACAGTTGGCGGGCGCAAGAATCTCATTTCGAACGCCTCTAAGCACCTATATCAATAAGATCAATATCCCCGGTAAGAGACATTCCTCCGCGTTCGCTCCGTCATGTCCGGCCAAGTGGTCTTTTGCTCACGGGTCGCTCATACATTTCCAATAATGTTACTGTGCGGTGGT
>CAYWXN010000008.1:0-13620 GCA_964462075.1 uncultured Ruminiclostridium sp.
TATTTCAATAGGTACCGCAACAACCAAAATAGTTACGGTAGTCACACCTATTCTCACTCTTATTTTAGTGATAGGTTTGGTTGTATTGATTAAGTATACAAAAATCGGCATGGCAATGCGAGCTATGTCAAAGGATTTTGAAACCAGTCGGCTCATGGGCGTAAAAATAAATTCTGTAATAAGTTTTACATTTATTATCGGATCGTTTCTTGCTGCTATTGGTTCTTTTCTCTTCTTTACAAATTATGCTACGGTTACTCCTATTGCCGGGGCAATGCCCGGATTAAAAGCCTTTGTAGCGGCGGTGTTCGGAGGGATTGGAAGCATACCCGGTGCAGTTATAGGAGCATTTATAATAGGTATATGTGAGAATATCATTAATGGTTTGGGATGGACAACCTTTTCTAATGCCTTTACTTTCGCATTGCTGATAATCATTCTTGTCGCAAAGCCAACCGGGCTCTTCGGTGAGAAATCTACAGATAAGGTATAGGTGCGTGATATGAATGGAAAAAATAGAAATATTAAAATAGATGGAGTAATCACTCCCACGGATAAAGGAAGCGGGTTATTAGGCTCTGTTTCAGGATTTATAAGAAAAAATTGGATTGGTTTTGCGCTCATTGCTCTACTTTTTGTAATAATCTTTATTTTGGAGCAGTTGTTATCTCCTTCGTCTATGCTTTTTGTGGTTTTAAAGAAGGGCGCTATTTATGCATTAGTTGCTGTGTCAATGAACCTGCTGAATGGTTTTACCGGTCTGTTTTCACTGGGGCAGGCAGGTTTTATGTTAATCGGAGCATATACATATGCAATATTTACAATACCCGAGGGCGCTAGAGCAGCCGTATACCAGTATTTTAACGGCGGAATTATAAAATTTGCAGTTCCTGTTCCTATAGCACTGATAATGGCTGGGCTGGTTGCGGCTTTTTTCGCTTTTCTAATAGGGCTTCCAGTTCTGAGATTAAAAAGCGATTATCTGGCTATCGCCACATTAGGCTTTGCTGAAATAATTCGTGCTTTCTTTCAATGGGACAAGCTAGGGCCTGTTACTAACGGTTCAAATCTTCTTAGGAAATTCCCTGTTTTTTCATCTACATTATACCCATTTATTGTCTCAGGTATTTGCATAACTATTATTGTATTGCTTATTAATTCATCATACGGGCGTGCGTTTAAGGCGATCCGCGATGATGAGGTTGCAGCCGAAGCAATGGGAATAAATCTAGCTAAACATAAACAACTTTCTTTTACAATCAGTTCATTCTTTGCGGGATTGGGAGGAGCTCTTTTGGCCATGTATCAGACAACGGTACAGGCTGCTGCTTTTAAGTCGGCAATGACATATGAGATTCTACTGATTGTCGTTATCGGAGGTATTGGTTCGGTTACCGGAAGCTGTATATCTTCATTTTTATTTATTGCTTCCAGTGAGTGGTGGCTGAGATTTTTAGACAACGAAACATACATTGGCAGCTTTAAACTACCGCTTTTGGCGTCAGGTTTCAGAAAGGTCGTATTCTCGGTCATAATCATGATTGTTGTTCTGTTTTACAGCAAAGGTATTATGGGAACAAAAGAAATTTCTATTGATGCCTTACTCCGATTCTTTAAAAAGCTGTTTAAAAAAGACAGTAAGGAGGAGGCAGCATAAATGATGGAAAATGTTCTACATACAGAAAAAATAACAATGCAATTTGGCGGTGTAATCGCATTATATAATCTGACAATTGATGTTAATGAGGGTGAAATCGTTGCCTTGATAGGACCTAACGGGGCAGGTAAGACTACAGCCTTCAATTGTATAACAGGGGTGTATGAGCCGACAAACGGAAGTGTTAATTTCTGCGGAAATACAATAGTATCGAACCATCCGCAAGGGAAAATGAAAAAGCTATATGCCGGCGAAAGAAGTAAGGATATTTTAAGGAAAATAAGTCCTACACCTGATAAAATCACAAAACTTGGTATTGCGCGTACTTTTCAGAATATTCGACTTTTTAAAAGTCTTACGGTATTTGAAAATGTACTTGTTGCAAAACACATGAGGGCAAAGCAAAATGTTCTTACAGCAACCTTGAGACTGAATTGGCGTGAGGAAAAACGAGCAATAGAAGAGAGCTTGGCACTCTTAGAGGAGCAAGATTTGCTACAATACAAAGATGATTTAGCAAGCAGTCTACCTTATGGCTTACAACGACGTCTTGAAATATCCAGAGCATTGGCAACAGAACCGAAACTTTTGCTTTTGGATGAACCTGCTGCAGGTATGAACCCGCAGGAGACACAAGAGTTGGCGGAGTTTATAGTTAAAATTAAGAATAAATACGACCTCACAATTTTCATGATAGAGCATCATATGGACTTGGTAATGAAGATTTCAGATCGGATTTATGTCTTGGACTTTGGAAAGTTAATTGCTCAGGGTACGCCGGTTGAGGTGCAAAAGAATCAGCGTGTTATAGATGCATATCTGGGGGTGGCCGACGATGCTTAAAATCAGAGATTTAAAAGTAAATTATGGTGGAATTGAAGCAGTTAAGGGTATATCCTTTACAGTTCCCGAAAAGAGTATTGTTACGCTGATAGGTGCAAACGGAGCAGGGAAGAGCACAACACTAAGGACTATTTCAGGCCTTGTTAAGCCACAGAGTGGGAATATTGAGTTTTTGGGTGAGGATATAACAGGAAATGGGGTTGAAGATATTGTATCCCGTAATATTACCATGGTTCCCGAGGGAAGGAAAATTTTCCCTGATTTAACTGTGTTGGAAAACCTTAAAATCGGTGCGTATCTCCGTAAAGATGACATTACCGATGACATAAACTATGTATATGATCTTTTCCCTCGTTTAAAAGAGAGATCTTGGCAGCATGGCGGAACGCTTTCTGGGGGAGAGCAACAAATGTTGGCGGTGGGAAGAGGGCTAATGAGCCGTCCTAAGCTAATGATGATGGATGAACCGTCATTGGGGCTGGCGCCTCTTATAGTCCGAAATATTTTTGAGATCATACAGGAAATAAATAAGCAGGGTGTGACAATTCTGCTCATTGAGCAAAATGCAAATATGGCCTTAAAAGTAGCCGACATAGGTTATGTACTTGAAACCGGACGTATTACTCTTTCCGGTACGGGGCCTGAGCTTCTGGCAAACGAAGGAGTCAAGGAGGCATACTTAGGGACCTAATCATAACTGTTTACATATGTTATTCAAATGATCCTTCGCATTAGCGAAGGATTTTTTTGTCAATAATGGTGCGCCAGCGTTGATTCTATTTGTATCTAATAGTTGGCGGGTGCAAGAATCTCATTTCGAACGCCTCTAAGCGGCGCGGCTACGTTCGACTGAATCTGGGAAAGGTAACATGTACCTGTACAAAAAATGCAGTTAAACTATAATAGGTGCCGTGAGTGAGTCAAATAGCGTCAGCGGGCAGACGACAAGCCTGCTTGTCGTTTTGGATTAGCGTAGCCATACGACTCGATATTGAGTCGTTTTGCGACTAAAATCCCGGATGGATTGCCGGAGCGGCGCATTTGACTCACTCTACAGGCACCTCTTCAGAAACATAATAATTAATATGATCCTTCGCTAACGAGAACATGCCGTAGCATGTTCTCTGCCCAGGATGACACAATCAGCAGTAGTGCAGACTAAATTTCCCACATAAAAACAATGGGTGTATAATATAACCGGAAGGGAGATAAAAAAATTGGATATCAATACTTTCAAAAACCTTCTGGATAGCTCTGATAATATCGTATTTTTCGGCGGTGCGGGAGTGTCGACCGAGAGTAATATACCTGATTTCAGGAGTGCAAGCGGCCTATATAATGAAAATTTAGAGAGCAACTACACTCCTGAGGAAATCCTATCTCACGACTTTTTCATGGAGCATACCGAAGAATTCTACAAGTTTTATAATAGTAAGATGATTTATAAGGATGCAAAGCCTAATGCCGCACATATTGCATTAGCCAAACTTGAAAAGGCCGGTAAGCTTAAAGCAGTTATAACTCAGAATATTGATGGTCTACACCAAATGGCGGGAAGTAAAAACGTTCTTGAACTTCACGGTTCGGTATACAGGAATTATTGCATGGAATGCGGTAGTTTTTACGATTTGGATTATATCATCGAGTCGAAAAATATTCCTTTATGCAAAAAGTGTAATGGCGTTATAAAGCCAGATGTGGTCTTGTATCAGGAAACTTTGAACGACCAAGTTCTTGAAGATGCCGTAAACTATATAATAAATTCAGACATATTTATTATAGGCGGCACCTCATTATCGGTCTATCCGTCTGCCGGGCTGGTAAATTACTACAGAGGCAGTAAGCTAATCCTGATAAACAAGACCAAAACACCATTTGATAATAAGGCTGATTATGTTTACTACGGTAATATCGGCGAGTTATTCAGCCGATTAATTATCTAAATCGCCCGGTTCAAGGGACATTACCGAGCCTAGATTATAGGTGTTCTTTTCTAAACTGAGAATAATATTATTAATCTCGGTTATTTGTTCCGGTGTAATATCCGTCCCCACTGCTAAATGAGTGTTATACAATATAGATTCCAAGGCTTTATGCACTGATGAAATTTTGCTTTTAATACTAAATAAGGATTCTGGTGAAACGAGCTCTTTTTTCATTTCAGCAACACTAACAACATCCTGCTTGGACAGGGTGAATTCTGTATCCCCATTCACAACGGTACATTCATATCCCAAAGCTGATTTAACCTCTTTGGCAAATTCATTCTTCGAGTCTTCTTCACCGTGAATTAGGAAAATTTGTTTAGGCTGTTGCTCGAATCCCGCCAGCCACTCTATTAAACCGTTTTTATCGGCATGGCCCGAAAAACCTTCCAAATTATGAATCTCGGCTTGCACATTAATTTTTTCGCCGAAGATAGAGACTTTTTTATCTCCGTTTACAATTGAGTATCCCAAGGTTCCTCTTGCCTGATAGCCGACAAAAACAATACTGGATTTAGGATTCCACAGATTATGTTTCAAATGGTGCTTAATTCTGCCGGCCTCACACATTCCGCTGGAAGAAATAATAACCTTAGGATTGGGGTTTGTATTTAGTGCAACCGACTCTTCTGCAGTTTTCGTGAATATCAGATTAGGAAAGTCCAAGGGGTGGTCTCCGCGCAGGATATAATCACGGGTTTCGTCATCAAAGACCTGGGCGTTTCTTCTGAATACTTCTGTCGCTGAAATGGCCATAGGACTGTCTACATAGACCATAATATTTTTGAGCTCATCTTTATACTCGGAGTGCTCCTCATAAAAACGGTTAAACTCATAAATCAATTCCTGGGTTCTGCCAACTGCGAAGGAAGGAATTATAACATTTCCACCCCTTCGGGTAGTTTTTAAGACTATATCAATGAGTCTTTCTATACTATGGGAATTTTCTTCATGGATACGGTTTCCGTATGTAGTTTCCATAATAACATAATCTGCTTTTTTAATTATTGTGGGGTCACGCAAAATAGGACGATTTTTCATGCCTATGTCACCGGAGTATACAATTTTCGAAACCTCATCATTTTCTGTTATGAACAGCTCAACAATTGAGGAACCAAGGATATGCCCAGCATCGTTAAATACAACCTTAACCGCTTCATTAAATTCTATAAGCTGATTGTAAAGAATCGGCACTACATTATCAAGTGCAGCTTCGGCATCCTTCATTGTGTAAAGAGGCTCAACAAGCGATTTGCCCGCCCGCTGATTCTTCCGATTTTTCCATTCGGTCTCTCTTTCATGTATCGAAGCACTGTCCTTGAGCATAACAACCAGCAAATCAGCAGTGGCATCGGTGCAATAAATCTTGCCTTTAAAGCCCCTCTTGAAAAGTAACGGAATTCTTCCGCAATGATCTATATGAGCATGACTTAAAATTAAAAACTCAATTTCGGCAGGATCAAAATCAAATTCTTTGGCATTTAACTCATCCATTTCATCACTGCCCTGAAATTGCCCGCAATCCAGCAGAAATTTATGATTGTTTGTTGTAATCAAGTGACATGATCCCGTAACAGATGTACTTGCTCCTAAAAAACGTATTTTCATATAATTTCACCTTCTAAAATTCTTATTACTAACATCTTATCATATTATAATAAAATATTCCTTGTTTTATCTGTACTGAAACATAAAGCGTTCCATATAATAAAGAAATACTTGGTTGTAATAACCTGAGAAATAGATATCACTGGAATGTCCCCCATAGAGCATATAGATTATGGCGCATCCCCTATTCCCGCTGTTGAGGTATTCTGCCAGCAGTTTTTCAGTAACAATGGACTTGACCAACCCGTCGTGAGTACCTTGGAATATAAGGCACGGCGGTGATTGCTCATCAACATTTAGTACCGGGTCTGAAAAGGCTTCGGATGCGACAACACCCATACTTTGTGATAGTGCATTGGCAGGATAAAATGGTACAAGCCCGTTAATGCTAATCCTCCTATTAGTATTAGTCAGCCCTGAAGCCAGAGCCAGATTCCCTCCTGAAGATACACCCGATATAAATACTGAATCAATATTGGCGTTAAATTCTTCATGGTTATCTGCAAGGTATTTCATAAATATGTCTATATGCCTTACCATATCATCCACGGTAAAGTCTCCATAACGCTGCTCAGTGATGTTATTGGGAGACATCGTGTTATTGGTGTTTAGCCCATATTGGATATCAAAGACCACATAGCCTTGGCTTGCGAAATACTTATTCATCTGTGCATTATTCAGAAGACCTTTGTCACCGCTTTTCCACCCACCGCCGTGAATCCTTATTAAGACTGAGTTACCGCCCGGAAGCATGTCTCCGTCTTTGTTGGATGAATATACATCAAAAAAGAGTCTTAAATCCTTATCAACACCCTCATTTCCGGAATAAAACGGGATGTCTCTCCTAACTGTGTAATCCTTGGATACTGTACCAAAAAAGTATTCGGGTATTGAAAAACCAATCTTTCTGAAATATGGGTTTTCATAATCAGGAAGAGTTTTGTATTCCTCGCCAAAAGCATTACGGTAACTATTATCGGCCTCCTTGATGATAGCAGGAACCGAGCATATGGGTAAAAGACAACTTATAAAAACAAAGAGAGTTAATAATAGATAGATTATCTTAACATAAGTCTTTTTATTTCTGTTAAGCAGCTTAATTATAAGTAATCCCGTACTTAAAAACAAAAATGAATAAAACAGTGCAAAGGCAGAAATAAAAACTTCTGTTTGCCAGAGCATATTAGCAAATAACATGCTATATGCAAAGAAGAGGCCTGGAAGCAGGAGAAATGTCAGTATTACTATTATTGAAATCCGTGTTCTTTTTTGGATTTTTGTCTCGGGCTCATACTTGTCTGCTATTTGAAAAAGTAACAACTCGACATCGGTCTTTTTCTTAAATATGTTCTGAGCAGCCATAAAACCGCCTGACACAAATAATAACAAAATGACAGCACAGGAAATTATACTTCGTGAGTTTTGGTGAACAGGCGAAAAGGAGACCAGTATATTAAGAACCGGAACAAGCAGCATGGATAGTGTGGACAAGCCTAAATACAAATAGCCTTTTATATCGTGTTTGTAATCAAAGAAAGCATATACTATGTTGCATATCAGAACTATCATCATGAAAACACCATAGACATTCCAATAGATACTGTTCGATCCAAACATGATATAAACAGTTCCGGTGATAAACGCAATTATGTTTATCAGCAGCATGATGATATTAATTCGCCTATATTTCTCTAGGTATAAAGCATTGTAGACCATCCGGATACCTCCGAAAAAAATCTTCATTAATAATTTATCTAATTAAGTATTATACCATAAATATGCTGCAAAACGACGAGCTCGTTTTGCGCAGGATTTATCCCAGCAAATGCTGATAATATCAGCATTTGTAATTTATTGCTTTAAGCCGTCGTGGACCGAGACAATGATGTTATAGAAATATATATTATGGGTAAGTTTTTAGTAACAAAAATACTTAAAATGACAATATTTAATATTAAAATATAATTATTAAGGATGGTGTTAAACATGGCTAGCAAAATAGGTGTACTAGTGGGAAGCCTTCGTAAGGCATCCTTTTCAAAAAAATTATTAAAGACTCTTAAGGAGCTTGCTCCTGATAGTATTGATTTAGAGGACGTTGAGATTGGGAATCTTACACTATACAATCAGGATTATGATGAGGGCAATCCGCCCATTGAGTATACTAAATTTCGGGAGGATATGAAAAAGTACCAAGGCTTTTTGTTTATTACACCCGAGTATAACAGATCTGTGCCTGCAGTTATAAAAAATGCATTGGATGTGGGTTCAAGACCTTATGGAAAGAGCATTTGGAATGGAAAGCCCGGCGCAGTAATCAGCGTGTCACCCGGGGCATTAGGGGGATTCGGGGCCAATCATCATTTACGACAAGTCCTTGTTTTCCTGAATGTTCCCACTATGCAGCAACCTGAAGCATATATAGGAGATGTTACCGGTATCATGGATGAGGCCGGCAATATAAAAGACGAATCAACTTTAGGGTACCTAAAGAGTATTATGGAATCGTTCGCCTCCTGGGTTGAAATCCACAAGAAAGCATAAAACTTAATTAAACTATATTAAAAGAAATTAGCTGCCCGTAAACCTGGTTTGGTTTCACGGGCAGTTTAATATTTGTGAAAGCATAAAGGCTTCTTCACTTAGCAGTATTAAAACAAGGGTTGATTTTAGAAAAAAATATCATATAATAATTATGAGACTTTTATTGTTTTGTAATACGGTTTAATTTTATCATAAATATTTTGTTTTTGTAGAATGGGAGGATACGAAGATGCCAATTACCGAATTACTGACCCGAAATGCTGAATTATACGGGCAGGAAACATGTCTTACTGAAATCAATTTGGATCTGCAAAACAGTCACAAAGTTATCTGGCGTGAATATGAGCTTATCGAAAACAATCCGGCAGGAGAATACCGCCGTGAAATGACATGGCATGTTTTTAATGAAAAAGCTAATAGGTTCGCTAATTTTCTGATTAAAAGAGGAATAAAAAAAGGTGATAAGGTTGCTATTCTTTTAATGAACTGTCTTGAATGGCTTCCTATTTATTTTGGTATTCTAAAATCCGGAGCTATCGCTGTTCCTCTGAACTTTCGTTATACTGCCGAAGAAATTAAATATTGCTTAAACTTATCGGATTCCATAGCACTAATATTCGGTCCGGAATTTATCGGACGTTTGGAAACTATATATGATCAGATTCCGCAGATAAAAACTTTATTATTTGCCGGAGAAGGGCGTCCTTCATTTGCCGAGAGCTATGACCGTCTTACAGCTAACTTTTCATCGGAGGATCCTAAAGTTCAATTAACTGATGAAGATGATGCGGCCATATATTTTTCATCCGGAACAACAGGATTCCCTAAGGCCATTCTACATAACCATAAGAGCCTTATGTCGGCATGCTATACCGAGGCTAATCATCACGGGCAAACAAGGGAAGATAATTTTCTTTGTATACCGCCCCTTTACCATACAGGCGCAAAAATGCACTGGTTCGGAAGCCTTATATCAGGCAGCAAAGCTGTTATTTTAAGGGGTATAAAGCCGGATTGGATTTTAAGAACGGTGTCTGAAGAGAAAATAACCATAGTATGGCTTTTAGTACCGTGGGCACAAGATATATTGGATGCAATTGAAAGCGGAGAAGTTAAATTAGAAGACTATGAGCTCTCCCAATGGAGGCTTATGCATATAGGAGCACAGCCGGTTCCTCCAAGTCTTATTCAACGCTGGAAGAAATATTTCCCTCATCATCTATATGATACTAATTACGGTCTTAGCGAGTCTATCGGCCCCGGATGCGTTCATCTGGGCACTGAGAATATTCACAAGGTCGGAGCAATAGGTGTTCCGGGATATGAATGGGAAACAAAAATTGTTGACGAAAAGGCAAATATTGTTTCGCAAGGTCAAGTAGGGGAGCTTTGTGTAAAAGGCCCCGGATTGATGAAATGTTACTATAATGATCCTGCTGCTACGGCTGTCGTATTGAAGGACGGATGGCTATTTACAGGGGATATGGCGAAAATGGATGAGGATGGCTTTATATTTCTGGTTGACAGGAAAAAGGACGTTATCATAAGCGGCGGAGAGAATTTATATCCTGTACAGATTGAAGACTTCCTTCGTTCACATAAAGATATTAAGGATGTGGCCGTAATAGGATTACCTGATCCAAGGCTTGGCGAAATAGCTGCCGCTATTATTGAATTGAAGCCCGGTTCTGCTTGCAAAAAAGAGGATATTGATGAATTTTGCCTTACGCTGCCAAGGTATAAACGCCCGAGGGAAATAATATTCGATAACGTTCCGCGTAACCCTACAGGAAAGATTGAAAAGCCCAAATTAAGAGAAAAGTATGGAGCAAGCGGTCTGGTGGCAAAGCAGACAACAAGATAACAAATATAATAGATATAAAAAAAGTAGCACTCGCTACTTTTTTTACACTATGAACAGTTTTGCCGCCATCATTTTACAATTGACTATGTATTATGATTGTTGTAAAATATCCTGATATAGATAAAATGAGTAGGCCGGATGGTCGCGGACGAAGTGCTGAAAAGACTCGTACGAGGAAAGTCCGGGCTCCGCAGGGCAAAGGTGCCGGATAACACCCGGTGAAGGCGACTTTAAGGAAAGTGCAACAGAAATAAACCGCCAAATCAGAAGTTGGAGGTGAGAGGTAAGAAGTAAGAAGATACGCGAGGTCTGGCGTTTGACAATGAAGCTTTACAATTCTTACATCACATTTCTCGCTTCTCACATCCAACTTCTGATTCGGTAAGGATGGAAAGGTGAGGTAAGAGCTCACCGGCCCCACGGCGACGGAGGGCGCTATGTAAACCCCACCTGGAGCAACACCGTGACAAGAAACGTATAGACTGCCCGTCTGTTTCTTAGAGGTGGCTAAAGCCTTGTAGTAATACCAGGCGTAGATAGATGATCGTTCAAGACAGAACCCGGCTTATAGGCCTGCTCATTTTTATATCTACAATACTTTTTAAGAATTTCAATCCATTAAGCAATATAATATTGAGAACAGTATAAAACGTGTAAAAAAGGAGCAAAAAATATGCCAATTAACATACCAAACAATTTGCCTGCTTTTGAAACACTACAAAGCGAAAATATTTTTGTTTTCAATGAAGAAAGAGCAAAAACGCAGGATATCAGACCTCTTAAAATTGCTATTATGAATCTTATGCCTACTAAGATAGCAACCGAAACACAAATCTTAAGGCTCATAGGTAATTCCCCCTTACAGGTGGATGTTCAGCTTTTGCACCCTAAAACCTATTTATCAAAGAATACTTCTGCCGAGCATTTAAGACTTTTTTATAAAACATTTGATGATATTAAGGATCAAAAGTTTGACGGACTTATTATTACAGGTGCGCCGGTTGAAAAAATGGAGTTTGAAGAGGTGGATTATTGGGATGAGCTGAAATCTCTTATGGATTGGAGTGTTACCAACGTATTCTCGACTTTTCATATCTGCTGGGGGGCTCAGGCTGGGCTGTACCATCATTACGGAATAAAAAAATATCCTTTGGAGAAGAAGATGTTTGGTGTCTTCCCGCATATTATAAATGAAAAATACGTAAAATTGTTCAGAGGCTTTGATGATGTTTTTTATGTGCCTCAATCCCGTCATACAGAGGTTAGAAAAGAGGATATCGAAAAAATAGACAACCTTCAAATACTGTCCGAATCTCCAGAATCCGGAGTATATGTCGTGGCGTCCAATGACGGAAAACAAATATTTGTTACGGGACATTCAGAATATGATGCTTGCACTTTAAAGGACGAATATTTTAGAGACGTAGATAAAGACTTGGAAATTGAAGTGCCGATAAACTATTTTCCTGAGGATAATCCTAACAATCCTCCCATTGTTAAGTGGAGAAGCCATGCCAATCTGCTATACACAAACTGGCTTAATTACTATGTCTACCAAGAAACACCCTATGATTTGGATTCAATGAGAAAATAAAAGTAAAATTTTCATGATATTTCCGCCTCGGAATAAGGTATTATATAATTGGAGGTGGTCCCGTGACATTTTTACAATGCAGTTTTAAATCAGAAGTGCTTCAGATGGAGCAGCCCCTGAATGTTCTACTTCCTGAAATAAGTATGCTGGACATTGAGAAGAAAAAGAATATTAAGAGAGAAGGATTTCCGGTATTATATCTTCTTCACGGACTATCCGGCAATCATACCGATTGGATGAGGAAGTCAAACATTGAGCGCTATGCGGCAGAATACGGGCTTGCTGTTGTAATGCCCAACGTCAATAGAAGCTTTTATGTTGATATGAAGCATGGGGCAAACTATTATACATACATTTCTAAGGAAATTCCCCATTTTGTACGTTCAAATTTTCCTATCTCCGAAAACAGAAAAGACAATTATATTGCAGGCCTCTCAATGGGCGGTTATGGAGCTTTTATGATTGCTCTTAGAAATCTGGAAATGTTTTCTGCTGCCGCAAGCCTGTCCGGAGCGTTGGATTTGACTCCTATATTCGACATGCCGGAAGATGAAGTAGGTCCGATGGTTCGGGCCATTTTTGGGTCAAAAGAGGAATATATTAATACCGACTATAACCTGATTAGGCTGTTAAAAGAGTTACAAGGAAAGAGCGGCAACCTTCCAAGACTGTTCCAATGCTGTGGTACAGAGGACTATATATATTACATGAATCAAAACTTTAAAACAGCCGCAGAAAAATACGGTATTGGTTTGACTTATGAAGAAGGCCCGGGTGAACATGAATGGGGATACTGGGATACAAACATCCAGCGGGTATTAAAATGGATTTTCGGACAGTAAAAATTTCCTTCTTATTCGCTTGAACATAACCATTATCTTGGTTATAATATATTAATAATTAATAATTTGCGATGAAAGAGATTAAGTAAGCTGTTGCCTCTTCAAAAAGAGAGTTGGTGCCATAGGTTGTAAGCACCGATTTGAAAGTAATTCGCTGAATTTCGCTCCGGAGCAGCCGCCTGAAAATTAGTAGGAACGGCCGGGTAAGCCCGTTATAGCGCACAAGTGCATGTTTAGCATTATAAAATGCTTGCATGAACATAGGTGGTACCGCAAGCTGACGCTTTGTCCTATGACAGGGTGTTTTTTTATGCCAATCTGAGTATTTATTAAATAAGAATGAGGTGTTATAAGCACAATGAAACAACAATTAGAAGCAATACAAAAACAAGCCTTGGAAAAGCTTACTCAAATTTCTGAGATTCGTGAGCTTGAAGATTTGAAAGTAGCCTATTTAGGCAAAAAGGGTGAATTAACACAGATTTTAAAGGGTATGGGGGCATTATCGGCCGAAGAACGTCCAATAATCGGGCAAATGGCAAATGATGTCAGAACTGCTCTCGAAGAGAGTATTTCCAACACCAGAGCACGGCTTGTCCGGGAGGAACAGAATGCAAGGCTTAAAAATGAAGTTATTGACGTTACCTTGCCGGGAAAAATAAGAGCGATTGGAAAGAAACACC
>CAYWXN010000008.1:13630-20980 GCA_964462075.1 uncultured Ruminiclostridium sp.
ACATTGGTTTTGGACGAATTAAAGGATATTTTTATCGGTATGGGATACGAGATTGCGGAGGGGCCCGAAATCGAGCTTGATTACAATAGCTTTGAGGCTCTAAATATTCCCAAAAATCATCCTGCCAGAGATACACAGGATACCTTTTATATTAGCGAGAATGTGGTTTTGAGGCCCCATACATCGCCTGTACAAATAAGACATATGCAAAGCAATAAGCCGCCGATAAGAATCATATGCCCCGGTCGTGTTTACAGATCCGATGCGGTAGATGCCACCCATTCTCCTGTTTTCCATCAGTTGGAAGGTCTTGTTGTAGATAAGGGTGTTACCATGGGTGATCTTATCGGAACACTCCAGGCTTTTGCAAAATCTGTATTCGGAAAGGATACAAGAGTTAGGTTAAGACCACATCACTTCCCGTTTACCGAACCGTCTGCAGAAGTGGATGTATCCTGCTGGGGATGTGGCGGCACAGGGTGCAGAATTTGTAAAGGTGAAGGCTGGATTGAGATCCTTGGCGCCGGAATGGTCCATCCGAATGTGCTGAGAGAGTGTAATATAGACCCTGAAATATACTCAGGATTTGCCTTTGGAATGGGAATTGAGCGTATTACAATGGGTAAATTCGGCATAGATGACATGAGATTGCTGTTTGAAAACGATGTTCGTTTCCTGAAGCAATTTTAAAGGAGGAGAAAGAAATGAAGGCACCTATAAAATGGTTAAGTGATTATGTTAAAATAAATGTTCCTATAAAGGATTATACCGATGCCATGACCCTTTCTGGCTCCAAGGTCGAAGGTGTGGAGGATATGGGCAAGGGTATTGAAAAGGTTGTGGTAGGGAAAATTCTTTCAATGGAGAAACACCCTGATGCTGATAAATTAAGCATTTGCAAGGTCGATATCGGCAGTGAAGTTTTACAGATAGTTACAGGTGCGCCTAATGTTAAAGAAGAAGACTATATCCCTCTTGCCCTTGTCGGTGCTAAGTTGCCCGGTGGCGAGATTAAGCTTTCAAAGCTTCGCGGAGTTGAAAGTTTTGGGATGATGTGCTCCATTGATGAACTTAATTTGACAAAGGACTACCTTCCTGATGCACCGGATTACGGAGTGTATGTATTTAACAACGCACCTGAATTAGGAGCGGATGTTAAGGATGTTCTTAATCTTGACAAGGTAGTGGAGTTTGAAATCACCTCAAACAGACCGGATTGTCTATCTATTATAGGCTTGGCGAAGGAAACTGCTGCTGCTCTTGGTGTGGATTTTAATAATCCGAATACAGAGGTTAAAGAAGAAGCAGGCGGTGACATAAATGGCCTGGTATCCATAGAAATAAAGAATCCCGAGCTATGCTACCGATATGCTGCAAGGGCCGTAAAGGATGTAAAAATCGAGCCGTCCCCGGCATGGATGCAGAGAAGGCTTTCAGCAGCAGGCATGAGACCTATTAATAACATTGTCGATATAACAAACTATGTAATGCTTGAATATGGTCAGCCTATGCATGCTTTTGATCTTGATCAGGTTCAGGGTCGCAGAATAATTGTACGCACCCCAAAAGCTGGCGAAAATATTAGAACTTTAGACGGACAGGACAGAAACCTTGAGCCCGAAATGCTTATGATATGTGATGAGAATCGTCCTATAGGAGTTGCCGGAGTAATGGGTGGCGAAAACTCTGAGATTACAGAAAAAACCAATACTATTTTACTCGAATCCGCTACCTTTAAGGGCACATCAATTCGCATAACAGGTAAAAAAATGGGTATCAGAAGCGAGGCATCCATTCGTTTTGAAAAAGGGCTGGATACCGAAAATGTAATTCCGGCTTTAAACCGTTGTGCCGAGCTGATTGAGCTTTTAGGGGCAGGCAAGGTGGTCAAGGGGATTGCTGATTGTAATTGTAAGCCATATGAGAAGCGTATTTTCAAATTTGAGCCTGATAGAATTAACAGCTTTCTGGGAACAAAAATAGAAACATCCGAAATGGTAAGAATCTTTAAATCACTGGAATTCGAAGTGGATGAAAGGAATATGACCCTGAATCCTCCATCCTTCCGCAATGATATTGTTGAACTGGCTGATTTATGTGAGGAAGTGGCCAGATTCTACGGCTATAACAATATAAAGCCCAGCCTTTTATCAGGAAAGGAGTCAATGCAGGGCAGAAAAACATATAAACAAAAGATGGAAGATGTAATAAGGGTTACCATGGCATCATGTGGTTTAAATGAAGCGTATACCCTTTCTTTTGCAAGCCCTAAGGTTTTTGATACGATAAATCTTCCAAAGGATCACCATCTTCGCAATGCAGTTGTTATTTCCAATCCTCTCGGAGAAGATTTCAGCCTTATGCGGACAACGACACTTCCGGATATGCTAAAATCCCTCTCAATAAATTACAACCGGAATAATCCCGAAACCGCACTTTTTGAATTATCTTATGTTTATATCCCGATTAAAGGAGAAGTGCTGGCTGATGAGAGAGAGACATTGACAATCGGCATGTATGGCGGAACGAGTGATTTCTATGAGCTTAAGGGAGTAATGGAAGAGCTTTTATTGGCTATGGGAATTAAAGAATACGAATTCAGACCCGAAAAAGATGATCCAAGCTTCCATCCGGGGCGTACTGCTAAACTTTTTTTAGAGGGTAAAAATAAAGAAATGGTATATGCGGCCACATTGGGAGAGATTCATCCTGAGATTGCGGAAAACTATGAATGCCCGAATAGAACCTATGTAGCCTTGGCTGATGTAGGTGTATTAATTGCTGCATCAACGACAGAAAAGCATTATAGTCAGCTGGCTAAGTTCCCTGCAATCACACGTGATTTGGCCGTTGTGGTAAGTGATGAACTTTACGCTGCACAGATTCTTCAAGATATTAAGCAGAAGGGCGGAGAATACTTGGAAGAGGTAAGCATCTTTGATGTTTACAAAGGTGCCCAAGTGCCCGATGGAATGAAAAGTGTGGCCTTTGCGTTATCATTCAGAGCTTCAGACAAAACTTTAAAGGATGAGGATGTAAATATCGCCATGGAGAGAATCCTAAAAAATCTTGAGAAAAAATTCGGCGCACAGAGACGATAGAGGATAAATGCTAAGAAGACAATGGAAGAACAAATCCATTGTCTTTTTTTAATTTAATAGTGAGCTAAATAAGTATATATATCATATTATATACAAGAAAGACAACCCGGGGGTGAAAAAAATGAACGATCAGGAACTTGATGATTTAATTGTAGATTTATTTGCAGTTAAACAGGCAATATTGCAATTAAACTTTATTCTATCTTTGATTCAGGCAGAAATAGTAAGACTTACCGCAGAAGGCAATAACGAAGAGGAAATTAACAACTTGGTCCAAGAATCATTTATTATTACACAAGTAATATTGCAGCTGACATCTATCTTATTACTGATTCAGGAAGAAATAGTAAGACTCAGTCAAGAGAACGCAGCATAAATAAAAGGGTTGTCTCAGAACTGGTTCATACTGAGAGCCCTGTCACTCCGACCAAAGAAAAAGCGGATTTCAGGAAACTGAAGTCCGTTATTTATTGGATTAGTGTTTCAAATTGTTGATAAAAAACAGCTTGCGCTTGATGGAAGTGACATCAAAAATGTGATATATTGTCATACCCGACAGCTCCCCTGAGGGCACAATTTACGGCTACAGGCTCTCGGACTGGGATAATATGCTCTCGCGTATATCCTGTGAGAAGGATGAATACACAATACCGGGCTTGTCCTTCTGTGGCGGTCATGCCTTCAGGGGTGACGGCTATAGTAGTGCATATGTTACAGGTGAAACTGTCGGCAAGAGGGTAGTTAACCGAATCAAAGGAGGTAACTGAGCATGTTTAAGCCTAATATAAAATCTCTTAGCAAGATGGCCTTTTTAAAGGCAGTACCAACCAGAAAAGAAAAGATTGCCTCAGCTGAAGCAAAGAAGCTGCCCGAACTCTCCGAATACAAGGCTAATCAGCTGGCAGCAGCTCTTCATCCAAAATGCCAGCATCTTAAAATCGCAAAGGTAATAGAACAAACAGGTGATGTAAAAAGCTTTATCCTGATTCCTGATAGGGAAAAGGGCACAGAAAGCCTTGCATACTTTGATGCAGGCCAATATCTTTCTATAAGCCTTAACATAAAGGGCGCTACCGTCACCCGCCCATATTCTATTTCCTCGTCTCCGAAAGAAGCTCTGGAAGGCATATATATGCTAACAATTAAACGCACTGAGGGGGGCCTTGTATCGGAATACGCACTGGATAACTGGACAGAAGGCACACAGATACAAGCTTCAGCACCTCTGGGTGTGTTTACCTATGAACCTTTAAGAGACGCAAAGAAGATTCTTGGTATAGCAGGAGGCAGCGGCATAACTCCATTTCTGTCTTTGGCAAAGGCCATTGCAGACGGAGATGAGGACGCTGACCTAACCCTTCTTTATGGCAGCTGTACCATAGAGGATGCGCTATTTCAGGAGGAGTTCAAAGCAATAGCTGAGAAATCAAGCAGGTTCCGCTTTGTGAATGTTTTAAGTGAAGCTTCCGCCCAGAGCTGCGAACAGGGCTTTGTGACAAAGGAGCTCATCAAAAAGTATGCCCCGGAGGGAGAATACTCTATCTTCATATGCGGTCCACAGGCAATGTATAATTTTGTAGACAAGGAGATAGCACAGCTGGGCCTGCGTAATAAATTTATCCGTCACGAGCTTTTTGGTGAATACCGCAATCCTCAGAAGGAAGAGGACTACCCAAAAGGTAAGGGCGAAACCTTCAAGCTGACTGTACATATCTGTGACGAGAAAAAAACAATAGAATGTAATGCCAATGATACTCTCCTTGCCTCCATGGAGAAAAACGGCATACAAGCCCCAGCCCGCTGCAGAAGCGGTATATGCGGCTGGTGCCATTCACGCCTTATTTCAGGTGAGGTATATGTTCCCAAGTCAGTGGACGGCCGTAGGATGGCAGATCTGGACTTTGGCTATATACACCCCTGCTGTACCTTCCCGCTGAGCGATATAGACCTTGAAGTACCCCCATTTAGGGCTTAAGAAAAGCATAAGAGCAATTAAACTTGTTTTAAGCTCAAAGAGGATTGTTTTTACATTATGAGGATGCTAAACCAGCCCTCTCCCACTTTAAGGGACGGGCTGGGAAGCTACTTAAAATATATCGGAGAAGTTTTGAATTCCATACCTCCAACTCGTTCTTTTGGAAAAGAATAGCCTAAAACATAGGCATCTGTTGAGCGAACTTCATGCTCAAACAGCTTTACAGCCAGTTTATTATCAAGATCATTATAGCTTGCCGGCTTTGTTATTATGGGAAGTTGAGCTTTCTTTTTTATTTCCGATAAAAGGGTCCTCCCGGTTTCATTGAAGCCTAATACTCTTATATATTGGGCATACCCATTATTCTTTAATTCATCTAAAAATTCTCCCGTCATGCCAAGCAGCATTGAAATGAGAAGCCTTTTGATTCGGGAGGCCGGGTAGCGTTTCGTAACGACCTTTCCTACAAACTCATGATAGGAGGTTGCTTCCAAAGCGGCTTGTTTCAAACGGTTTTCAAGACCCTCCTCCATATACGGAAGAGAACGGATTTCGCTTAAGCTTTTTGCCCTAAAAGCATAAAACAGGATATTTTCAAAGGCCTCGGGGAATACAGGCCCTCTGCCTGTGCCAAATTCGGCAAGCATAATTTTCAAGCATTCTTCAGACATATTATTCTTTAAAAAAGTGTTGTTATCATATGAAAAACCGGAAGTTAATATTTCCTGTATATGATGGCGGATTGAAGTAGCGCTTGAGTATGAGGTTGCACGTTCTATGCTGTTATAATCCTTTCCGATCCTTTTAGTTGTTATGGGTTTTATAGAACTTTTCAGACGCTTAAGGGCTTTTATGTATTCTATTCCCAGAATATTATTTGGCTTATTAATAGCATTGATTACATTCTTAATCTTTGTTTCATCAAAATATTTTTGGCTGTCTTTTGTTTTATTGTTTAAAAGTAGTGTTTCTAATGCTTTTTGACGTGCCACGGCATAAGAAAGACCATCGTTTAATCCGCTTTTTAAATTTTCTTTAAAAGCTTGGTTTTCGTAGGCAAAGTGTTCAGCTGTAGACTCAAGAGTATCGATACTTCCTTCCTCACTTCCAAAGCTCAGATAATCTACTATGCCGAGGCTGTTTAAAATACTTACCCCACCTGAAGCAAAATACTCGGCAGAAGAGCAGGAAAATGCAGACGGCAACTCAACCACAAGGTCGGCGCCCGAAACTAATGCCATTTGGGTACGAGCCCATTTTGAAACTATAGCCGGTTCTCCGCGCTGAACAAAATTACTACTCAAAACACATATCAAGCCTTGAGCTTCTGTTATATTTCGGGCATAATTAAGATGGTGGATATGTCCGAAATGAAGAGGGTTATATTCCGAAATAATTCCGACAACAGACATAAAGTAAATCTCCGATGGATAATCTATATAAAAATAGTATAACCCATATTTTAACCTTTTGGGAGGTTTAAACCATCATAACAGAAAAAATATGTTGCTAGTAATGGCGTTCTGTGTTACAATAACTTTGGTTTATTGCATTTCGAGTTGAGAGAGTGGGTGTTTCCCACTCTTTGCGTTTGTATACGGAGGTATGGATGGCTAAAAAAAGCATATCTGAAATTGTGAGGGAAATTGCACTTCCCATTGTTTCAGAAGCAGGCTGCGAGTTGGTTGACGTTGAGTATATCAAGGAAGGCAGCAGCTGGGTTTTAAGGGTATACATTGATAAACCGGAAGGTGTATCATTGGATGATTGTGAAAACGTAAGCAGGCCTTTGAATAAGAAAATTGACGAATTGGACCCTATTTCCCATGAGTTTTTCTTGGAAGTGTCCTCACCGGGGATTGAACGCCCTTTAAAGAAGCCGGAGGATTTCGTGAAAGCCATCGGAAGTATTGTAGAAATTAAGTTATTTAAAGCTGTGGACAATACTAAACAATTTGAGGGTGAGTTGGTTTCCTATGAAGAAAGCCATCTTACAATCAAAACCGAAGATAATAAAAACTATGAATTTAAATCCGAAGATATTGCTAAAGCTAAGAAAGTTTTTAAATTTTAATTTGGAGGTAAGATGGAGATGAGCGCTGAGTTGCTATACGCCCTCGAACAATTGGAAAAAGAAAAGGGCATAGATAAGGAGATTATAATTGACGCATTAGAACAAGCGTTAATTTCAGCGTATAAAAAGAATTTTGGGTCTGCGCAAAGCGTAGAGGTGTCCATAGATAGACGCACGGGCGAAATTAGAGTTTACGCTTT
>CAYWXN010000009.1:0-12049 GCA_964462075.1 uncultured Ruminiclostridium sp.
TTCCTTTCTGCTTTTTGTTCAATAAAGATATATGAAAACAGGGAGCTGTGAATTTAAAATTGCTCTATTAATAGTGACCATTATTTTAAGGTGAAAAATGTAATCAAAACCCATATTAATTAATGTTGTAATAAATAGTAATAATATGATAAAATAGACAAGTAGATTGTGAGATATAATTATATATGGGAGTATCAACATGTCTGAGCTTAATGTTCACGAAGGTCATAGAGGCAGGATAAAGGAAAGATATATGGATGAAGGGCTTGATAATTTTTCAGACCATGAAGTTATTGAGCTGCTCTTATTCTATAGCATCCCACAGCGGGATACAAACACTTTGGCACATCGTATGGTAAAGGAGTTCGGAACTCTCCATGACCTTCTTGAAGCCGATCCCAGAGACATAGAAAGGCGTTGTAAGGTAAGCCTTAATACTGCTATACTTATTTCGATGGTAGCACCGTTATCCCGGAGATACCTTAAACAAAAATGGGGAAACAGGCCTGTTGTAAATTCATCAACTATAGCGGGAAACTATGCACTATCCCTATTTGCAGGACGTATATATGAATGTTTCTTTGTCATTTGTCTTGATTCACAAAACCATGTAAATCATTCTGCCCTTGTTCATGAAGGAACAATAAATGAAGCACCGGTATATCCGAGAATTATTGTTGAAACGGCGCTTCGTCATAAGGCAAACAGTATAATTCTTGCTCATAATCATCCGGGCGGAAGTCTAAAGGCTTCCAATGCCGATATTGATGTTACCCGAAAAATCTGCCAGGCTATGAAAACTATATCCATAACCGTAGCTGACCACATCATAGTAGCAGGAGACCGCTATTTCAGTTTCGCCGAACAGGGTATCCTAGATTCATTGATTATTTAGGCCTTTTCATAAAAAAAAGCCGGATGATTGTTAATCACCCGGCCTTAAATCATTAATTTACGGAATAGTTAAGTATAAAACATTGCTATTAATTTTCTTATCGTTATATACGGCTGTTATTCTAGCATAGTAGCTCTCACCGGATACCAGTTGGCCGCCGAAATCTCCGTCGGTATACCAGTCAC
Organism: uncultured Ruminiclostridium sp.; assembly: GCA_964462075.1. Lineage (GTDB taxonomy): Bacteria > Bacillota > Clostridia > DSM-8532 > DSM-8532 > DTU059. The sequence goes on from CAYWXN010000009.1 coordinate 1,081, forward strand.
TCGGATTAATGGTTGTCGAAGTGTGGGAGGTATCGGAGAAGTAGTATAAGTATCCATCATAAGGATATACCGGTGAGGAGTTGTTCTCGGAAAATACTACCTTGTAGTAACTAAACCCGCTGCTTGAAAGCTGATTCCATGATAATGCAAGCTTTCCGTCTACGATGTTTGAATATACGGTAAGGGTCTCACTAACAGGAGTAGGGGGCGGTGCTGTGCCGGGCATAGTCTTCTGAACAGCGTTACCTTTAACTTTTCCATCATTATAGACCGCTGTTATAGAGAAATAATAGGTCTCTCCGGCTAATACCTTGCCACCGAAATCACCATTGTTATAACTCATATTCGGGCTAATGTGATAATTTGTTGTGTTAATATCAGTAATATATACTAAATAACCATCACCGTCATATGCCGGGGATGAATTATATTTTGACATTACAACTTTATAGCCATTAAAGTTGTTACTGTCTGTTTTGTTCCATGTAAGCTTAACTCCGACATCTGTTTGACTTGCGCTTACCGTAGCCTTTCTGACCGCGCTTGGTGAAGGTGTTGATTCGACTTGGCCGGGCATAGTCTTTTGAACGGCATTACCTTTGACTTTTTCATCACCATAGACCGCTGTTACCGAGAAATAATACTTTTCTCCGGCTAATACCTTGCCTCCGAAATCGCTGTTACCACTATAGCTTTTGTTAGGAGTAACGTGGTAGCTTGTTGTGTTATTATCTAAAACTGCCACATAGCCATCATCGGGATAAGCCGGTGAGGAATTGTATTTTGATATTACAACCTTATAATACTGAAAGTTGTTACTGTCGGTTTTATTCCAGGTAAGCAATACTCCTGTATCTGTTGTACTTGCACTTACTGTTGCTTTTCTTACTTCGTTTGGTGGCGGAGTTGCTGGTGTACCGGGCATCGTTTTCTGAACAGCGTTTCCTCTAACATTTCCATCCTTGTAGCAAGCTGTTACAGAGAAATAATATTTTTCTCCGGCTTTTACCTTACCGCCAAAATCACCGCCATTATATCCGGCATTAACATTAACTTGGTAGCTTGTTGTATAAACATCTGAAATATATGTTATATAACCATCATCGGGGTAAACCGGTGAAGAATTATATTTAGATATTACAACCTTATAATAAACAAAGTTATTACTGTCGGTTTTATTCCATGTAAGCTTAACTCCTGAATCATTTACGCTTGCACTTACTGTCGCCTTTCTTACTGTGCTTGGAGTCGGAGTAGGTGTTGGGGTGGGTTTGGGTGTAGGTTGCGGAGTAGGTTCAGGTGTAGGTTCAGGTGTAGGTTCGGGGGTAGGCTCCGGAGTAGGTGTTGGCTCCGAATCTTGAGAAGCTTGAGGCTCAGGTGTAGGGCTCTCTAAATTTTCATTATTTAGAGCTATAACCTCTGTTATTCCGGATTTATTCTCATCGGAGTCCCCTTCCGAGCCAAGAATAGTAAAAATATAAGATGTTTCGGATTCTTTTATTTGATCAAGAGAAATATTCTCCCCGTTATTATTGGCATGTATATAAGCAGCTTGTCTGGCAAGGGTTATTCCATTTTCTTTTGCGGCCTCCTTCATTTCGGGGGATACTTTAACAGCCTGGCTTAAAATCTCAAAATCCTTCATTTTTTCATTATTTATTATTGACAAAAGAACATCCTGCAGTTTATCGTCATCTGTACCTATATCTCCGCTAATCTTATCAACCGCACCGGAAATCAGAACAAATGAAGAATCGAATTCCATAGACTTTGCCTTTTGTGTAAAAAGAACAATGGCATCGGTTATGTCTTTCCCTTTAAAATCGGTACCTTTTATAAGTTTTTTTGCATCGTCATTTAATGAATCTACTCCCAGGACTTTTGCATTTTTATCAATGGAAAAAGACACACTGGGGTTTATGTCAACATCAATATAAGCAAATACATTTGATTTTGACGGGAAAGGATTCCATATCAGCATAGTAGCAAAAACTAAAAATAATACTAATAGTGTACTAAATGCATAATGAGGTATTGCTCTCTTTATAAGCATTGGTTTTTTTATAGAATTGTCTTTAATATTAATATTAATCTCTTCTCCGGCGCTCATGGATGGTTTTCTTAAGATTCTTTTGAACTCACAATCTTCAGTCATTACTATTGCTGAGAGTAATGACATTTTAATTATAGTTGCTTTAGTTTGCATTAGATTCACTCCTTCCGGAAACTGTTATGTAACCCCTCATGGTTTCAAAACTACTGTTCAAAACCATAACCAAAGCTATAATATACTTGCGATTTTGTTCTATTGTTCCCCGACAAACCGGGGATAGATCCAACAGCTCTTTTATAGGAATGCTCTTGGTACGCTGCAGTTTTGAAAGAAGATTCTTATTGTTATAAATCAATTCGGCTAGTTTAATCATTCTTTTTCTTGTATCAATTTGTTTCGGCGATAGTCTGATAAGATCTCTTAAACTGATTCCATACTCTTTCAATCCTTTAATAAAGGATTGAATTTCATCTCTAACTTCCAAACCCAGAAATGATTTGTCTTCTGAAGGTATATCAAAAGGACTGTTTTCTTCTTTGTCATTGTGAAGGCTGTCTAGAGATACCACATTTCGATCGTTACGATTCTTTCTTGCATTATCATTAAGCCTATTACGGATCACAAGCCGCGCATAATTTAAGAAAGACATTCCTTTAACGATTTTGTATGTGTTGATTGCCTCGTTAAATGCTATTAATGCTATACTGAATTCATCGCTACTATAGTCACTCTGAAGGTTATGGTTATAGATTGATACACATTTTAAAATAAAAGGTTTATAATCTAATATAAACTTTTCTCTCAGTGCGAAATCGCCTTGTTGTATGCTGTCCACAGTATCTTCTATTTCATGTGGCTTTTCGGTGTTGTTCTTATTTATTAAGAAAGACAGCACGGCATAACCCCCTTAAAACATTTTTGTCATATTTTGATGCTGTGATTTAATTAAACCATAAAATTCCTATATGTGTATATAATGCGTAAGTCCTATGGAATTTTATGGGGTAGATTAAAAATAGTTGAAATAAAAGAAGAGAAATTATTCCTATTTATAAATCGGACTAAAGTACTATTAGTCAATTTCACCAAAAATTTTTTCTCAATAATTTGTCGAAGTCCTATTTTTTATTTTTAATTTCGTCGAAAAAAACTAAAAAATTTTATAATGGCTATATATCTATATTATAGGCATTTTGACGAATATCAATAAAATACACTATGTTGTATTTATGTCATTACAGCTCAACAAAATATTGATTTTTGTCGAAATATAAATTGGAGTCAAATGCTTGGTATTTCATATTTTCGTCATTTTGCACAAAAAATTAGAGAATATTGGATTGACACTATATATTGTGTATGATAAGATAAATCACGACGAGATATTGGTTTTGTTTAACAGATAGAGGAGGCAATCCGGTATGATTGAAAATATACGTAAGAGAAACGGTAGTATTGAGAGATTTGTGCCTGAAAAAATATCATCTGCTATCTTTAAAGCAGCAGTAGCATGCGGAGGAAATGATTTTGCCCTTGCTCAGCAGCTTTGTGATAAAGTCGTTGAGTTGGCGAACGAAAAGTACAAAGGAAAAATACCCGAGGTTGAACAAATACAGGATCTTGTGGAATATGTACTTATTGAAAACGGCCACGCCAAAACTGCTAAATCTTACATACTATACCGCGAAAAACGCAAAGGTGCAAGAGAATTGAATGCACTTATAGGTGCCACAATCGATATGTTTGGCAACTATTTAGGAGATAAAGACTGGAAAATACAAGAGAACGCAAATACACAGAAGAGCGTAAATGGTCTTAATAATTACATCAGAGAAATTTTTACCCAGAACTATTGGCTTCATGAGATTTACCCAACCGAAGTTCGTGAGGCTCACCAGAGCGGTGATTGTCATATTCATGATATGGGCTTTTTTGGAGCTTATTGTGCAGGGTGGGATTTAAAGCAGCTTCTGCTAGATGGCTTCGGTGGTGTTCCCGGTAAAGTGGAAAGTAAACCGGCAAAGCATTTGAGAAGCTTTTTAGGGCAGGTTGTCAATTCAACATTTACAACTCAGGGAGAGACAGCCGGAGCACAGGCTTGGTCAAGCTTTGACACTTATTGTGCGCCATTTATACGCTATGATAATCTAAATTATGCTCAAATTAAGCAATGTCTACAGGAATTTGTATTCAACATCAATGTTCCTACACGAGTTGGCTTTCAGTGCCCCTTTTCCAATCTTACCTTCGACATTAAGGTTCCTGCAACCATTAGGGATGAACCTGTTATATGCGCAGGAGAATATACTAACGATAAATACGGAGACTTTCAGGCTGAAATGGATTTATTCAACAAAGCATTCTGTGATGTTATGCTCGAAGGAGACTCAAAGGGAAGGGTATTTACCTTTCCTATTCCGACAATTAATATCACAAAGGATTTTGATTGGGATAGCCCTGCAGTGGATGGTTTCATGAAGATTACATGTAAATACGGTATTCCGTACTTTGCAAACTATGTCAATTCGGATCTTTCCCCTGAGGATGCTGTTTCAATGTGCTGCAGATTGCGCTTGGACACGACTGAACTCAGGAAAAGAGGCGGAGGATTATTTGGCAGCAATCCTCTTACAGGCTCAATCGGAGTCTTTACAATTAATCTGCCAAGAATCGGGTATTTAAGTTCAACAAAAGAAGAGTTTAAACAAAGATTATTAGAAATCGCTAAGATTGGAAAGACCTCCCTCGAAATCAAAAGAAAAATCATAGAACAACAATCGGAAAAGGGGCTTTATCCTTATACTTCGCATTATCTTCGTAACATTAAGCAGAGAACCGGCTCATATTGGTATAATCATTTTGCTACAATCGGTTTAGTGGGTATGAATGAGGCAATTTTAAACTTTATGGGCAAGGACATTACCACCCAAGAGGGCCAGGCGTTTGCGGTAGAAATCATGAATTATCTGCGGGATATTATGATTGATTTCCAGAAGGAAACCGGAAACTTCTACAATCTTGAAGCGACTCCTGCAGAAGGTACTTCCTATCGCCTCGCCAGACTCGACAGGCAAAGATATCCCGACATTATAGCGGCGGGAGAAGATGTACCTTACTATACAAATTCGACACAGCTGCCTGTAGGCTTCACAGACGATATTTTCGAGTGCATGGAACTTCAGGATGAGCTTCAATCACTTTATACAGGTGGCACGGTACAGCATCTATATTTAGGCGAGAGTATAAAAGAGCTGGAGGTATGTAAAAACCTAATAAAGCGAATATTTGAGCGGTACAAGATGCCGTATATTTCTATAACACCGACATTTTCAATATGCAATACACATGGTTATCTCCAAGGAGAACAATTTAAATGTCCCACCTGTGGAGAGGAAACTGAAGTCTGGTCCAGGGTTGTAGGATATTTAAGACCTGTGGCAAATTACAACAGAGGAAAGAAAGAAGAATACTTTTTACGAAAAAAATTCGTACTTGATGAGCAAGTCGGATAAAGGGTATGCTATGAAAATTGCAGGGTTACAGAGAAATTCCATGATTGATTATCCGGGGAATCTTTCGGCGGTTGTTTTTACTCAAGGGTGTAATATGAACTGCGGATACTGCCATAATCGATGCTTGATTGGTGCCGGATCAAAAAATGAAATACTTGAGCAGGATTCTGTTATTGCCTTTCTTAAAAAGCGCCGTGGGCTTTTAGACAGCGTAGTTGTTTCGGGAGGAGAACCGACTCTGCAAAAGGATCTTCCTGAATTTTTAGAAACAGTAAAGAGCATGGGTTATAAAACTAAACTTGATACTAACGGAACTAATCCGGAGTGTTTAAGTCTGTTAATAAAAAATAAGCTTCTGGATTATGTGGCCATGGATATAAAAGCACCGCTGTGCAAATATCGAAAGGTTTGCTGCTCGCAGGTCGATACCCGGAAACTGTCTGAAAGCATAAGTATTCTTAAGATGGATATGGTAGCATACGAATTTCGCACAACCTATACCCCTGAACTTTGTGATGAGGATTTGATGGACATTTCCGAAACCATTAAAGGAGCTCACACCTATGTGATTCAACAATACAGGGAAGTGGATTCGAACGAGGGAAAATATACCGGATATGTAGAGAAACGAAATATATTGAAGAGTATCACACAAGAGCTTATTAATAGTGTTGACGCATTACAATTCAGAGGGGATTTTAGCTTTGTATAAACAATTCAAAAAGAAGAAAATAATAATTCGAACGGCGGGTCTTTTCCGCCGTTACTTATTTAAATAGAATAATATACGATTCGTGTATTAATAGGGTTTACCATTTGGTTAGTATTTAGATAATATATATTAAATTAATTTCTTTTTAAGGTGGTTAGAATATTGCACAAAGAGTACATATTAAAAAATAATTTGACAGTAATTTTTGAAAGCCTCAATCATCTAAAATCCGTATCCTTCGGGGTGTGGATCGGTGCGGGAGCACGAAATGAAACTCGCCGTAATAACGGAATTTCGCATTTTATTGAACATATGGTGTTTAAAGGCACAAAGACCAGAACGGCAAAGGATATTGCCTGTGAGATTGATAAGATCGGAGGAGAGATAAACGCCTTTACCGGGAAAGATTGTACCTGCTTTTATACAAAAACGCTAAACAGCGATCTTGAAATTGCTGTAGATATTCTATCCGATATGTTATTAAACCCTATATTTAATCCCATTCATATGGAAACAGAAAAAAAAGTTGTCATGGAAGAAATCAGTATGTACGAAGATGATCCTGAAGAATTAGTTAATGATCTGTTGACAGAAGAGATGTGGAACGGAGTGCCTTTAGGTTATCCGATTCTTGGTACGGCTGAATCATTGAAAAGCATAACCAGAGACGATTTGCTTGAGTATATGTCATTGTTTTATGTGCCTGATAATTGTGTAATCTCAGTTGTGGGAAATTTTGAAGAAGAACAATTAATTGAGATTATAGAAAAGTATTTTGGTTCATGGAAGTCACTTGGATATTGTACTTTGACAAATGAATACCCATTATTCAGGCCCCATTTCTTGTTTAGAAAGAAAGAAACTGAGCAGACACATATATGCATAGGATTTCGTGGCCTTTCCATGGGAGATGATTGCATATATGCATTAATGGTTTTGAACAGCATAATCGGCGGGGGAATGAGTTCAAGGCTGTTCCAGAGTATTCGTGAAGAACTGGGGCTGGTTTATTCCATATATTCATTTCCTACATCCTTTAGAGACTGTGGTATGTTTACTATTTATGCCGCTACAAATCCGGACAAAGTGAATCAGGTTATTGAATGTATAGGCACAGAACTTAATAATCTGATTAAGAATGGTATAACCGAAAGTGAACTGTTGCGCAGTAAAAACCAATTAAAAGGGAACTATTGTTTAAGCTTGGATAGTACTTCAGGACGAATGACATCAATCGGAAAATCAAAAATTATTACAGGCGAAGTCAATGATCCGGAAGAGGTATTAAAAAAGATAGACAGTATTGAAATGAATAATGTTTTATTTATTATTAATTGGATATTTAAAGAAGGTGAGACCGGAGTTGTTGTCCTGGGCGACGATCCAGTTTCCGCTGATGCCCTGGATTATCTTAAGTTTAAAGTTTGACGTCTAATTATCATAAAATGATACGTACAGTGCATATTTCTAACTTTTTAGCTTTGCCAATAACAAAGAATATTAAGTGACATCGAGGCTGTCTCAAAATAGGCAGTCATCCTGAGCGAAGCGAAGGATCTTAATCAAATCTGTGCATAACAGCTCGATTTTAAAGATTCTTCGGCCATTTTATGGCCTCAGAATGACATGTTGTGTATTTTGAAACAGCCCATTTTTATTAGAAACTGATCTTTTACCGATACACAACAAGACTTGTGACCTCATAAAATATAATGTTAAGTTACAAGGCGGGAGGTTTGTTAAATGCACAGGATAAAATATGCAATTATCGGGGGCGATATGCGCAACGTCTACTTGGCAGAGCTATTAAAGAAGGACTATCAATACGTTGAAATATATGGTTTCGAAAAAAGCGGAAAGCCATGGGCAAGCAAAGATGCGCCTTTGGACTTCATTCTTGATGGAGCCAGAGTAATTATAGGAGGAATTCCTTTTGTATCGGAGAATGGTTTTATTTCTACTCCTTTATCAAAGAACAAAACGACAATAAATGAAGTTGTCGAAAAGATGGGGGACAATTCTATTTTTATTGCTGGGAAAATACCTGACAGTGTAAAAAAACAGTTAGAGTTAAAGAACATAAAGCATATCGATATTGTTGAAAGAGAAGAATTGATGGTCTTAAATGCCGTTCCCACTGCCGAGGGCGCTATTCATATTTTAATCGGAGAACTCCCGATGACATTGATGGACAGTAGGATTCTGATAGTCGGATACGGAAGGATAGGTAAAATTCTGGCAAAGATGATTCAGGGTTTTGGAGCAGAAGTATGGGTAGCTGCAAGAAAGTATCACGATATTGCCTGGATTGAAGCACAGGGGCTTAAACCGGTCCCAATACATCAATTAGCGCGTTATGTCTCAGATATGGATGCCATTGTTAATACTGCACCTTCATTGGTGATCACAAAAGAAATACTTGAAAAGACCAGAAGCGGTTGCTTTATTCTGGATCTGGCTTCGGATCCCGGTGGTATAGACTTTAAGGCTGCCGAAGAATTTGGTTTTAAGGTTATATGGTCCCTTGGACTTCCCGGGAAAATTGCACCCTTAACGGCGGGCGATATCATTCGCCGTACGATTTATAACATTATTGAGGAAGAGGGGGGTGTTCACTAGATGAATGTTAACAACAAGAAGATAGGAGTTGCAATTACCGGCTCTTTTTGTACTATTCAGGATGCAATAATTGAATTTGAGCGATTAGTATTTTTGGGAGCCGATATTACTCCAATCTTATCAAACAGTGTAGCTACAATTAATTCGCGTTTTGGGCGTGCAGAAGATCTAAAAAAACGCATTGAACTGATTACAGGCAAGGAATGCATTGAGACTATTGCCGAGGCAGAACCGCTTGGCCCGAAAAAAGCACTGGATATTGTTTTAGTTGCCCCTTGTACAGGAAACACTTTAGGAAAGATTGCTAATGGTATAACCGATACATCTGTTACAATGTGTGTTAAAGCGCACCTAAGAAATCAAAAACCAGTTGTAATGGCAATAGCGACTAATGATGGCCTTGCAGCCAGTGCAAAAAACCTAGGTGTTCTGCTCAATACAAAAAATATATATTTCGTTCCCTTTGGTCAGGATGATTCGGAGAATAAAGCAACAAGTCTTGTAGCAAGATTCGGGCTTATTGTTCCGGCTATTGAATATGCTCTTGATGGAAAGCAGATTGAACCGATTCTGGTATAAAAATGTCTGCGAATGCTAGACCTCGATGAGAAAAGGAGCTGTCGCAAAACATGGAACGTGTGTCATTCTAAATGGAACATGGTACAAGATGACACACCAACCTGAGCGCAGCCCCTTTATTACACAAAAAAACAGACACCCCATAAATATGAGATGTCTATAATTGTTATATACTATTAGCTGGGATTATTTTCAGAATCAGTCTGCGGTTCTGCCGGTGGCGACTGTGGCGCGACGTTCTGAGGCGGTGCTTGAACAGGAGCTTGAACCGGTGGCGCTTGGGGCGCTAAATTCTGGGGTGGTGCTTGAACAGGGGTCTGAGGAGTTCCTGCAACCGGTGCTGTACTTGCTGGTGCAGAGGAGCTCTTTTTCTTTATCATAAAGAATGCAACCACTACAGCCGCTATTATCAGCAATAGCAAAAATGGGAATCCGCCGCCTTTTTTAAATACAATCAGAGGATTCTGGCCGCTGAATACTGCAACATTCTTCTTATCTACTTCCGCTCCGTCTGTAAGGTATTCAATATTTCCCGGTACAGTTACCTTGACCTCTACCAGACCATAATCTTCGGTACCGCCCATAGGGAAATATACCATCTGTAGCTTATCAGATATTTTATCTTCATCTACGCTTTTATCTCTGGTATTAACAAGATTGTCCAAACCGGTACCTTTATCCTTGCGATACTCCTTTACTGTACCAAAAAAGGCTCCGTCACCCATCTTGTTTATATCTGATATATTTACAACAGCAGTTACGGTCTTCTTCCCTTTATTTTCTTTTACGCTTTTTAGTTTTGCAATCTTTTTATCTGCGGTATCATTTATTCCATCGACAGATTCTTCAATTGCTTTTTCTATGTCATTAAATGACATCATTCCTTGTGTTTGTGAGGTATCAATAGTGTAGGTCATATCCAGAGATCCATTCTTACCAACCTTCATGTCAATTGATAGACAACCGGTAAGCATGATTACAACTAATATCATTGTAATAAAAGACAGAACTTTATTGATTCTTTTCATAAAGAATCCCCCTTTAATCAAAAATAAGGAACTAACTGATTTCACCATGTTATTACATAATGGTAAAATCTTACTCACATCGTATCACACACTAAAATCTATGTAAACAACATACTAAATAATTTATTTAACATCACTTGGAAGAACCTTGATTTATCTATTTTTATCTAGAGTGATGATCCTTGACATCTTTTAACTATTAAAGTAGAATAGCTTTAAAATAATATAGCATGTGGGAGCCGGCAAACCGGCTGAGAGGGGATTTGTTTTATCCCGACCATTTAGAACCTGATCTGGTTAAAACCAGCGGAGGGAATGCACAATGTAGATAAGATTATGCCGCCTCTAAAGGGCGGCATTTGTTTTATGGCCTGTAAATAACACACCTGAATTCTTTTACATTGTTATGGTTCAACTCTCAATACCACCAAGGAAAGGAATGGTCATAAAATGTCAAAGGTCAATT
>CAYWXN010000009.1:12059-20483 GCA_964462075.1 uncultured Ruminiclostridium sp.
GTCAATTTAAGTCTTCAAGTAATACCAAATGTAGCTGATGAACTTGTTTACCCTGTGGTAGATAAAGTAATAGCTATGATAGAAAAAAGCGGATTAACCTACGAGGTCGGCCCAATGGAAACAACTATAGAAGGTGAATTGGGTGAGCTTCTGGAAATTGTCAAAAAATCTCAGGATGTTTGCGTAAAAGAAGGTGCTACAAGAGTAATTTCTATGGTAAAGATTGATTTCAAACCGGAGGGTGTTACCATTAATGAAAAAATCGGGAAATATAGGACGAAATAAGAAGCATAGAGAATTCGGATTAACAATAATTCCTGCCGTTATCATGGTTTTGTTTCTAATATTCTGGCAGGTTGCCATTGATTTATTCAAAATTCAACCCTTTATTCTGCCAAGTCCAATAAAGGTATTAAAAGCACTTTATGACGAGCGAAAACTTCTGTTAACCCATACACTTGTAACAATGGGGGAAGCTTTTGTAGGGTTTGGCATAGCTATTGTATTAGGAATGATTTTCGGACTTTTGATGGGCTACTATAAACCTGTCAGAACGGCATTATATCCGATATTCGTAGTAACGCAAACCATTCCGCTCATTATTTTAGCGCCGCTTTTTGCCATATGGTTCGGTTTTGGATTTTTACCAAAAATGATTATAGTAGTTCTTATGTGTTTTTTTCCGATAACCATTACTTTTACTCAAGATTTAATAAAATCAGATGAGGATATGGACAACATTCTTAAAGTTATGGGGGCAAGCAAGTGGAAAAGCTTTAGACTTGCAAGAATTCCTCAAGCAATGCCCGGATTGTTTTCCGGCCTTAAAATTGCGGTTACCTATAGTATTACCGGAGCGGTAATATCGGAATGGGTGGGTGCTAAAGAGGGGCTTGGGATTTATATGGCCCGTGTCATGACAAGCTTTAAGACAGCGGTACTATTTGCGGATGTTGTTATAATTGTAGTTTTAAGCTTAGTGCTATACAAATTAGTTGAAATTGTTGAAAAGAAGTTTAATAAAAATATTGACTATGTATGAGAAAGGTGAATTATAAATTATGCGAAATTCTATTATAAAAAAACTAATATCTATATTATTGATAACCATTATGATTATTGGGGTTGCGGCCTGCACATCTATTCCAAAACAAGAACCTCAACCGGAGCCTCTTAAAAAGGTGACGGTAGTATTGGATTGGACGCCCAATACCAACCATACCGGCTTATATGTAGCAAATGAAAAAGGTTTCTTCACAGAACAAGGGTTAGAAGTTGAAATAATACAACCCTCGGAGGGAACAAGTGATACAATTGTTGCATCGGGCAAAGCACAGTTTGGTATAGGCTATCAAGAAGGTGTAACATATGCGCGGGCAGCCGATGTACCAATAGTATCTATTGGAGCTGTTATTCAGCATAATACTTCCGGATTTGCCTCGCTAAAGGATAAGAACATCCTAACCCCGAAAGATTTTGAGGGCAAAGTTTACGGAGGATGGGGCTCGGAAGTGGAAGAGGCAACTATAAGATATCTGATGGAACAGGTCGGAGCCGATTATTCAAAAGTTACAATTATGACCACAGGAGATGCGGATTTCTTTCAGGCCAGCGCCACAGGCCAGATTGATTTTGCCTGGATATTCGAAGGCTGGGCGGGTATTGAGGCTAAACAAAAGGGTATGGACCTGAATTATATTGATTTAGGAAAAGAAGCACCTATTTTTGACTATTATACTCCTGTTATCATTACTAATGAAAATATCTTAAAAGAAGATAAGGCACTTGTTGAAGGCTTCATGAAAGGCGCAAAAAAGGGATATGAATACGCTATAAAAAACCCTAGCGATGCAGCAGATATATTGATTAAAGAGGTTCCTGAGATAAATCAAGAGTTGGTAAAGGAAAGCCAGAAGTTCTTAGCCGAAAGGTATCAGGCCGATGCTGCAACTTGGGGCCTTCAAAAAGAAGAGGTGTGGCAGCGCTATACCGACTGGATGTTTGAAAATGGTTTTATTGATAAAAAAATCGATGTCACAAAAGCTTATACCAACGAATTTGTAAATTAATTTAATAACCGAAAGGCGTTATGAACAAAAGTATTAGAATTAAAAAACTTAATATGGTTTATACAGGGCCTGATGACGATGGCAGCGGCCTGGGAGTGTTATCAAATGTAAACCTGGCGGTTCAGGATAATGAATTTGTATCGTTACTTGGACCCAGCGGATGTGGAAAAAGTACTCTATTAAAGCTTATAGCAGGCCTTGAACAGGATTATGAAGGGGATATCTGTCTGGGAAATGATAATCCGAAATATAAACGGGTTCCTGTTTGCTATATGCTTCAGAAGGATTGCCTAATGCCATGGCGAACCATGCTGTCCAATGTTCTGCTTCCAATAGAAATAAAAAAGGGTGATTTAAAAAAAGCAAAGGAAGATATTAGGCCGCTTATTTTAGAATTTGGCCTTGCAGGCTTTGAAAACTACAGACCCCGGCAGCTATCGGGTGGAATGAGGCAAAGAGCGGCACTTTTAAGAACATATCTTATGGATGGTGAAATAATGCTATTAGATGAACCATTCGGAGCTCTGGATGAGATTACCCGAATGCAAATGCAAGACTGGCTTATTTCAGTCTGGGAAAAGCACAAAAAGACAGTTCTCTTTGTTACTCATGACATAGATGAGGCGATATATCTGTCAGACAGAGTTCTTGTTATGAGTGACAGACCGGGGACTGTTAACGGTGAGATACAGATAGAATTTGAGCAGCCAAGAAAAAGAGAGATGATTCTAACCTCTCAGTTTTCGGAATATAAAAAAAATATTCTAAAGCTTTTAAAAACATGACAACCATATGTCATTTATGTAGTATATAATTGTCGTTAAGATAGGGATAATTTGGAAGAAAAGTTGTACCGAATCCTATAGTGATTCAATGTATTGGAGGGAAAGTCATGATAGAACTTCCGGAAGCCTATGTACTGGCACAACAAATAAATGAAAACCTTATTGGTAAAAGGATTATGAACGTAACGGCTGCACAGAGCCCCCACAAGTTTGCATGGTATCACGGAGACCCTCAAAAGTACCATGAATTATTAAGCGGTAAGACCATAGATCGAGCAGTCAGTTATGGAGGAATGGTAAATATATTTGCGGGGGATTCCATGATGGTGTTTGGGGATGGCGTTTCCCTTGGATTTCACGGTGCCGGGGAGGAAAGACCAAAAAAGCATCAAATGCTTGTAGAATTTGAGGATTTTTCAGCATTGAGTTCTACAGTTCAAATGTACGGCGGATTATGGTGTTTTAAGGGTGGGGAGTTTGATAATCAGTATTATCAGGTGGCAAAGGAAAAGCCTTCACCCTTATCTGATAAATTCGACAGGGAGTATTTTGATAAAATTTTTGAATCTCCCGGAGCTGAAAAATTAAGTGTCAAGGCTTTACTTGCCACCGAGCAAAGAATACCCGGACTTGGCAATGGGGTACTTCAGGACATTCTCTATAATAGCGGTATACATCCCAAAAGAAAGATAATAACCCTTACCGATACAGAAAAGAAGGCTTTGTTTGATTCAATAAAAGATACACTGACTGAAATGCTATCAAAGGGCGGACGAGATACAGAAAGAGACTTATTCGGATGCTATGGAGGTTATAAAACTAAAGCAAGCAAGAATACAGTTGACAAACCATGCCAAAAGTGCGGAAGCAATATAATTAAAGAAGCATATATGGGAGGAAGCGTATACTATTGCCCGGGATGTCAGAAAAAATAGATTTTGGTTATAGAAGTAAAATTTTTATTAGGAGTCTTATGGGAAAACTAATTCGAATATCGCTTATAATAACAGTTGTGGTTGTTATTGTCTGCACCGGTTTAGTCGGATGTACCCGCCTTGGTAATGAATTCGCAGAAATAGAAAGCGAAGATCAATCTGACGAACCCATAGACCTTATTTTTCCAAGACCAAAGCCTGCACCTGTAGTTGAAGAACTAATAATTGAGCGCATTACATGCACATCAGACCAGGATGGAGACGGACTTACCGATCTTGATGATATAGTAGAGGGCGCTCGTAAGGATATTGAAAACAAGCCCCGGTATACAGACGCTTATTATGAGGGGGGCTACCCTCCAGATGACGAAGGTGTATGCACCGATGTGATCTGGCGTGCGTTTAAAAACGCCGGATTTCTTTTTAAAGATATGGTAGATGAGGATATTCGGAACAATAAAGAGCTATATCCTAGGGTTCAAGGACGTCCGGACCCCAATATAGATTTCCGCCGGGTTAAAAATCTCCGTGTATATTTTGACCGTTTTGCTACAACTCTAACAACCGAGATAATTCCTCTGGATGTGGAAAATTTAAAGGAATGGCAGGCCGGTGACATTGTTGTTTTTGATGATCCTATGGAACATATCGCTATAATATCGGATAAAAGAAACAAAGACGGAGTGCCTTATATAATCCACAATTGTGGGCCTTACACTCAGGAAAACGATATGATGATTTCCTGGGATGAGAATTATTCACCGATAATAGCCCATTATCGATTCCCGGAAGAGATAGCCCCGGCTAACTAAATTTTACTTTATTGAAATTTAAGTATATAATTAATACATAGAAGTAAAATTAACAACAGAGGTGAAAAGTATGCAAGAGAACTACAGAAATTATGGAACATTCGAAGAGGAATATGCTTCTGTCAGAGGTATGAATGCTTTTATATCAAAGGTTTTCGGCTGGATGTTTATTGGACTTTTGCTAACTGCAGGAGTTTCATATTATGTATCGACTAATGTCAATTTAGTTATAACACTAGTAACAAATAGTTTTTTGTTTTTTGGGTTAATGATTGGTGAATTGGTGCTGGTTGCAGTATTATCTGCCCGTATTACTAAGCTGAGGTACGGAACTGCATTGGGATTGTTTTTAGGATATGCAGCTTTGAACGGAGTAACCTTATCCATTATATTCTTGGCTTACACAGGAAGCTCTATCGTAACTGCATTCGGTATAACAGCAATTACCTTTGGGATCATGTGCGTATATGGATACTTTACAAAAGCTGATCTAACACAATTTCGCACCATACTTTTTATGGGCTTGATCGGAATTATCGTGCTTTCGGTAATAAATATATTCCTCAGAAGCAGCGGTATGGATTGGTTTATCAGCATTTTAAGTCTGGTAATATTCCTTGGACTAACAGCCTATGATATGCAAAAACTAAAAACTTACTACGTTGGAACAGAGGGCGATATGGCACTTAGAGGAAACCTTGGAATTATTGGTGCATTAGCCTTGTATCTTGATTTTATCAATTTATTCCTAACCACTTTAAGACTATTCGGAAGAAGAAAGTAGTAAAAAGTTAAACAAAGCTATTGTACCAATAGGGCATTGCCGTAAAAAGCAGTGCCTTTTTTGGGCAATACTTCTTATTGGATGTTTCCAATCCGGCTTTATCTTTTATCGTGTTTTTGTTATGATATTCAAAGAAGGTAAGCTTATTAAAGACATTTAAAATTGACAGTTTTAGAAAGGGTTATGAACTTGGATATAAAGAAAAATAATGCAGGAGACAGGTTTAGACTTAAAAAGCCACAGGGAGGAATGGGTGTAGAAAACGCTCCTGAATTCTCAGATTGGGTGGAGCAGATAAGAAACCAAAATACCGCTTATACCCTGGAAACAGGTAAAACGAAAAAATTTAAAATGGATATTTTCGGATGCCAAATGAATGAGCGAGATTCACAGACCATAGCCGGAATGCTCACAGATATGGGATTTGAGGAGGTCTCTAAAGAGAGCCCCGCAGATATTATTATATTTGTTACCTGCTGTGTAAGGGAAAATGCCGAAGAACGTATATATGGGCATATAGGCGCACTTTCGGGAGAATGCGAAGAAAATGGGTCCTTTATAATTGCCTGTGGGTGCATGATGCAGCAGCCTCATGTGGTAGAAAAAATTAAAAAGTCATATCATAACGTAAAAATTGTATTCGGAACTCATAATATACACACATTCTCTGAGCTTCTATATCGTTATGTTAAAAAGAAGAAGCGTGTTTTTGAGGTTTGGGAGAAGGAAGACAAGGTTGTTGAAGAGCTGCCCATCAAGCGCACTGAAAAGCATAAGGCGTGGGTTAGTATTATTCTCGGCTGCAATAATTTCTGCTCCTATTGTATTGTACCCTATGTTAGGGGGAGAGAACGAAGCCGTGATATTAATGATATTCTGGCAGAAATCGAAGATCTTGCAAAGGATGGTTGCAAAGAGATTACTTTGTTGGGACAGAATGTTAATTCTTATGGTAATGATCTTGGAGAAAAAGATTTGTTCGCAAGGCTTCTAAATGCTATAGATGAGATTGAAGGAATTGAGAGAGTCAGGTTCATGACCTCTCATCCGAAGGATCTTTCCGATAGTCTTATTGAGGCTCTGAAAACCTGTAAAAAAGTATGTAATCACCTGCATCTACCGTTTCAATCGGGCAGCACCCGCATCCTGGAAAAGATGAACAGAAGATACACCAAGGAGAACTATTTATCCTTAGTATCCAAAATTAAAGCTGCTGTTCCTGATATTGCCCTTACAACTGATATAATAGTCGGTTTTCCCGGAGAGACCGAGGAGGATTTTGAAGACACTTTGGATGTAGTTAAAAAAGTAGGTTTTGATGCGGCATACATGTTTATTTATTCTCCCCGGAAAGGAACCCCTGCGGCAAAGCTTGAGCAGAATATTCCTTCCG
The DNA here is from genome assembly GCA_964462075.1 of uncultured Ruminiclostridium sp. Taxonomy (GTDB): domain Bacteria; phylum Bacillota; class Clostridia; order DSM-8532; family DSM-8532; genus DTU059. The sequence goes on from CAYWXN010000009.1 coordinate 18,838, forward strand.
AAGTTATCAGCGCACGTTTCAAAAAACTATTGGAGCTTCAAACAGAAATTGCAACAGAACTGGCTAAAAAATTCGAAGGGAAGTCTGTTGAGGTTTTAGTAGACGGGCCAAGTAAGAATAATCCGGAAATGCTCAGCGGGCGTACCCGTTCGAACCGCCTGGTCAATTTCAAGGCTGAGAATATAAATCAAGGTGATATAGTGGATGTAGATATAATTCGTGCCGGTGCTTTCTGGCTCGAAGGCAGGGGAGGAAAAAAGCTTGGCTAAACTAACTCCTATGATGCAGCAGTATATGGAGATAAAAGAGCGGTATAAGGACTGTATCCTGCTTTTCAGGCTGGGAGATTTTTATGAGATGTTCTTTTCCGATGCCGAGCTTGCGTCAAGGGAGCTTGAAATTACCCTGACCGGAAGGGATTGCGGTATGGAAGAGCGGGCGCCCATGTGCGGAGTTCCGTATCATGCTGTCCACACCTACATATCCCGACTTATTGCAAAGGGCTACAAGGTGGCTATTTGCGACCAAATGGAAGATCCGGCATTGGCAAAGGGAATTGTAAAAAGAGATGTATCCAGAGTGATAACGCCAGGTACTGTTATTGACCCAACTATGCTTGAAGAAAAGAAAAACAATTATCTAATGGCAATATACTGCCAACAAATATATTTTGGAATTGCTGTTGTGGATGTATCCACCGGTGAGTTTTACTCAACTCAGATCACCTGGGGAAGCTCAATGGGAAAACTTGTTGACGAAATATCAAGATATAAACCATCGGAAATAATCGTTAATGAGGGCCTTACCACAAGACCGGAGTACAAAGCATATTTTAAAGAGTATCTAAAGATCGAGCCTTCAATTATTGACGGGGAGCTATTTACACTAAAAAACAGCCGGGATAAGTTAATTGAAGTCTTCAATGAAAATCCGTTTAATGATCTTGATTTGGCTCAATGCGCATCAGGTGCACTTATATCCTATCTTGAATCAACACAAAAGGTTGATTTGAAGCACATTGAAAAGGTCAGGATATATAAAATAGAACAATATATGATGCTCGACAGCGCCTCAAGAAAAAGTCTTGAGATCACCGAAACCATGAGGGATTCCAAGAAAAAAGGTTCTCTCCTTTGGGTATTGGACAAAACCTCCACTTCAATGGGCGGTCGAAAATTAAGGCAGTGGATCGAACAGCCATTGTTAGATGTTGAAGAGATAGATCTTAGACTGGATGCGGTTTCTGAGTTCAAAGAAAGCTTTATGATCAGAAGCGAGCTTGTGGAACTTCTAAGAGGTGTCTATGACATAGAGAGACTGACTTCAAAACTGGTTTTCGGAACAATAAATGCCAGAGACCTTTTAGCCATAAAATCCTCATTATCCAAGCTGCCATACATTAAAGATCTTATACAAGATCTCAAGGCCGATTACAACAGACAGTTGCATGTGAGACTTGATCTATTAGAAGATATATATTCTCTCATTGAAAAATCCATAAATGAGGAAGCCCCCTTGTCGATTAAAGAAGGCGGGATAATTAAGGACGGCTATGACGAATTGGTTGATGGATACAGACATGCCTCAACAGAGGGAAAGACCTGGATTTCAGAACTCGAAGCCGAAGAACGCGAAAGAACCGGAAT
>CAYWXN010000010.1:0-20280 GCA_964462075.1 uncultured Ruminiclostridium sp.
TATAACTCTAAATTTTTTCATAATGCACACCTCATGTCTGAATCCATTTTTATATTTATGAACTGAAGTACCCTTTTATTCTCTCAATATTCTATTATTGTTTTATCACGTTTCACTTTACAAAGTTAATGTATTGATGTAGTATTATACATAATTTAACATAATAACAATCTTTTATTATTTGCGAAACGGAGATAAAGTCATGATTAACAGGTTGAACCGGGATAAAATCAAGGAACTTATGAACAGCCGCTACATGGGTAATTATAATAAATTCAGCAGGGATTTGGGCGTAGACCCGGCCCATCTTTATAGATTCTTAAATACCGGAGTGGGCGGAGGAAAGAAAATTATATTCAGTTTAATTGATTACTGTGAGAAGAATAAATTAGATTACAAAAAATACATTGAGCTGTGACAATTCTTATGGCATTTCGACCATAACAAGTTGCACTAAATAGAAAAAAATAATCAAAAATTTTTTGTTGTTTTTACGCTTATAAAAGCAATTTGGATTACTTATAATATATATGTAAGAAGTAATAGTAATAAAAATTATTTGTAATGAATGAAGATTATTTGAAAAATTATATGCAGTAATTAATGTAGTTAGAAATGCCCCTTTATTATCCCCTTTTTTCGCTCCTTATGGAGCGGTACATATTTAAAATTTTATATAGATTCCTCCTTTATCAATGAAAAGACGGGTTTTTACCCGTCTTTTCTCGTTTTTCTAACATAATCGATCATTTGTCTGGATGCAAGAGCTCCCTGCCCCACAGCGATCGCAACCTGCTTGAACACTCCTGTACAGTCTCCTGCGGCGAATAGGCCGGGAATATTGGTCTCCATCTTATCATTTACAATAATGCTTTTACCTTCTGTGGCAATCCCCATCTTTAGCGCAAAGCTGGAGGACGAAGCGCTTCCGTAGGCTATAAAAAGGCCCTGTACGCTTTCTTTGCTGCCATCCTCAAAAACTATCTCCTCGATTCTTTCCTGTCCCTGAAGCTCCTTAATTTTTGACGTATTTATCCTGAATTTTTCAAGGCTCCCTTTCAGATTTTCCGAAACACTTAAGGGCATATTATTTGTATACAAGGTTATATCCTGTGTGAACGCTGCCAAATCAATTGCCTCATGAATGGCATAATCAGTGTAACCCAGAACTCCTACCTTCTTATTGCGATAGAAAAAACCGTCACAGGTAGTGCAATAGCTGATTCCGTTCCCTTCAAACCTATCAAGGTTTTTTACCGGCACTCTTACAACCGGAGCTCCCGTAGCGATCAGTACCGTTGTTGCTTCATATTCGCCGTTTACTCCGGTCACCTTAAATTTATCAGTTTGTTCAATACTGACAACTTCATCCTCTATAATTTGCGCACCAAGTCTGAGCGCTTGCTCCACCCCTGTTTCCAGCAGCTCTTTGCCGTCAATGGGATTCACAAACCCATAATAGTTTTCTATTTTATCAGCCTTTAGCAGCATGCTGTCAGACTTTCCGATAACCAAGGTCTTCAAATTGGCTCTGGTGGTATAAATAGCACACGACATACCCGCAGGCCCTTTCCCGATAATTATTACATCAAATACCATATCTCTCGCCTCCTTATTGCGTTTATCTATTATTACCCATTATATCAATATCAAAATAAAATTAATATATATAAGACAGGGGACGGTTCCGTGTCCTATTTAAGCCCTGTCTTGTAAGACACGGAACCGTCCCCTGTCTTACCCCTTATTACGGGCGGCAGAAGGGGCAGGGATAATGCCCGTTGGCAGCCGCCTCATATGCATTGGAAAAGTAAATCATACTATCCTGATTGAATCCTGAATCCTGAATAACAGTGTTTTGCAAGTGTTCGCAACTTGTTCTGCAATAATATAGAGTGCCCTGATAAGTATAACCTGTTATGGGCGCTTTTCTTATCACCCTTGCTCCGCCTAAGGCATAGTGTTTATAGTTATTGCCGGAAAGGATGGGAAAGCCTTGGGCAAAAACTATTATACCTTCATCGGCAAGGGCTCTTTTCCAATCTGCATCATCAATTGACGGGAATTCAAGCTTGACCGAGATGCTTCTGCCCGATGACCATACATTATAATAATTCATATATGCCATGATTTCCTCTTGAACAGAGTTCTTTATTGCTGATATGCGCAGATTTTCAAAGGCTTGCTTATCATTAAAGTAAGGGATTATATCTTTAAAATCGCTGAAATCACCTTCCTTTATGCTCTGATCTGTCATATTAAATACATAAACTTTATTATCAAGAGTGTAGCGGATGTTAAACCTATCGGATAAAACCTCTCCAATATAGTGCTGCTGTGGGAACCAGATGTGTCTGATTTCTTTTTCTCCATATATGTTTCTATATTCATCAAGAGCGTAGAGTGAGAATCCTTCGTTTTCCAAAAAAACAAGAACCGGTATGCAGGAATCCACTCGTGCCATTAATGATTGATTGCCCTTAGCATTAAAGGAATGGTATACCGAATCAAAGAAGGCTTGGGCTGCAAGTGCCTTGGCATCTGTTATATCTACATCGCTTGCGTATGAAAGACCGCTGCCCTTGTTAGAAAGAATGAATGCAGCATCGACAATTGCGTTATCTATGATATTGTCATAATAGTACCTTAATCTTTGGTCCTGTATGGCTGAATCAGTTTCCTGTCCGCTTATAAAAATAAAAGGGGAGATGATAATTACAAATATGATTGCCAGGCTAGTAAGCTTCATTTCTTACCATCCCTCCCGAGCGGACAAAAATGCAGGGATTATCTGTATCCCTGAACATCATCATGTCACGAATGGCTGTCGCCATTGTTTTGCCTAAATTTTGAACTTCAACAAAAAGAAGATCTCCCATACTCATATCGTAGCGACGTGTTTTATCATGTTCCGAAAGCGTTGAATTTTTTGGATACAGAACTTCTAAAATAACGTGTTCGCTATGGTTTATATGGGTTATCTCATATTCGCCCGTGAAATTCAAAATTCCGCTAATCTGATTATATACCGGATTTATTGACCTTTTTATATGGGCCAGTTTAATACTATAAGTGTTTCCCGTTGAACTGATTCGATTTATGAATTCAGAGTACATACCCGGTGTTATATACCCCGTGTCCCTGCAAGCATCCACAAATCTGTTACACTCGGTCAGAACTATATTGTAGGCAATATCATCCTGCCTGTCCAGAACAGTCATCAAAGGAAATAAAAACATTAAAACAGCGCATAATAAAAACGCCAGTATCTTCCAAAATGCTCTGTCCATCTCTCCTCCTTGACTATCTCAATGTATATTGGATTTTTGTAATTTGTCCGGAATGATCCTTTTCGCATTCGACACTGTAGAATGCAGCATTATCTATATCCGATGTTTCAATATCTTTAGCATTTTCGCCTGAGACCCATATTTCGGCATGGCTTTGTTGTGAAGATTCTATTGAATCCGTATATACTTCCAACAGCTTACTGTTATTTTCCAGTCTTTTTGCTTCCAGAACCTGATGTATAACCTCCGGACCTTTTATTTCTGATTTACCTTCTCCCCCGGAGGATGCTGCCATCCTATCCTCACTTATAATCACATTGCTTTTTGTAATATAACTTTGGTAGTTGTTATAGCCCGAAAAGAAAAATACAAATGCTATTCCAAGCAAAAGAACTGCTAACCCAATATATAGTATTTTTTCGATATTACTACTCATAATCAGTCCTTTTGCGCAAAGATTACACCACGAATTTTTAAATTTGCATCGTATACCAATTGGGAGATGAATTTTCCGGATGGATTGATATATTTGGATGTAAGATTTGGATTTTCGCAATCTCTTCTTTCTGCGTCCATCACGGTCTTACTTATACTTGAAAGAAGCTCTCCGCTGTTTACCGAGAGAATTGCGCACCGATTGTCTGCATTTAATGTCCCCGTAGTCTTTGATATGTATTGATTAAAGCTTGAACTGTTTAGTCCGGTACCAGTGGAAAGATTCAGATCAACGGGATTTCCGCCATTCGAGCCTAAGGTTGCAACAAAAACAATAACCTCCCCGCTTCTGCCCGCAAAAGTACCTAAAGCTGAGAGTACATCATCACCTTTTACTTCCTTTCCGTCGTACATTCTGAATTCTTCCTCTGCCATGCTTTGAGATATTGCTCCTACGCGGTCATTGGCCAAATTGCTAACTTCTTTCATCCCTCCGAAAATACCCAGTCCTACAGTTACCACTGCAATAAAGAGGAGGATTGAGACTCCCAGCCAAAGTGCCTTTGATAAATTACCTTCCATAGCTTTGCCTCCTATAATTATGGTTTATATTTGCATTATTTGTTTATAAAATGCTGAGATACTATTCATTCCGGATACTATCATCGGAATAATCAGATATAAGATAATTAGCGTATAGACGGGTAAAAAGCCTATCATGTTGCCTAAGTTTTTCTTTTTCTCCACTATTCTTTCGTTACTTTCCTTTCTAGTCTCACGATTGAAGCTCATCTCATTTTCAAGCTCCTCAAAGGCCTTTGCTACCTCTAAATCTGAGCTGGCCAGTTGAAGGTTGTCTATTATAGCCAGGAAAGGCGAAAATCCGACTTCTGCTTTAAGCTCTTCAAGCGCCTCATAAGGCCCCGAGCTGAAATTCAATATGCATTTTTGTAAAGGTTCTTTAAAATGAACCGAAAAGGCCTCCATCCATTCCAGTATCTCCTGAACGTGAATCCTGTTCATATGCATCAACATAAGGATAATTGTTTGAAACTGAGAAACCTCATCTTCCATATCTATCTTTCTTGCCCGTGCCATAATACCAAGGCTCATAATCGGAACCCAGTATCCTATAAAAAACAGCAAAAAGCATACAATGAGCTGCCACCACCAAAATATATTATTAGAGAGCATATAGACCTTTTTATTAATTCTTTCAGAGGCAACCGATATTTCCTGATTATTCAATTGTCGGTTCTCAACTAGTTTTTCTGATACCAAATCCTCGTTTAGATTTTTACCTAGGCTTAGAATTATACTTCTATCAAAATCCGTAATATTTTTAAGTCTTTCATATTCTTGAGCCGAGAGTTGTCCTCCCAAATAACCCTCCGGCATCTGAGGCAAGTAAAGAATCGAGAATCTACTGTATGCATTTAATCCTAAAAACATGCAAATGCCAAAAACAAAGGCAATTAACCCCGCAAAAAGTCTTCTCACATACAGGGTATAAATATTTACGGGCGCCATCGCGCTTTTAATAAGCTCTGTTAAATATTGTGATTGCTTGGTATATTCTCGCGGTGCCAGCCTATCAACTACCGGGTGCAGCAATTTATCGTATATCCGCTCCTCAAAGGACTTTTTGACATACCCGAAACTAATGTGATTATCAAAACGCTGTAACTTTCTAAGAATAATATAGCAGACTATTGAAGCTAATATGGTGGCCATACCTAAGATAATACCTATTCTACTGGAATAAAACGATTCTAAAGGTGCAAAGCTTGATGATGCCCAATTTCTTAGGGGCTTTAAGAAAAACAGCGGAATAAGAGATATTGTGGTGAGGCTTCTTAAAGCATATTTTAGCTTCTCTCTCTTATATAATTCGGCTTTTATTTCGCTGCCTAGATAGGTTATGCATCGAATAAAAACTGAGCTATCCTTAACAAAGGTGTCTCCATATTCCTTAGTAATGAAAATAATGCCTGCCAGCATCTTGAAATATTTATTCGGAGCTGTTTCATAATACTTCTCCAACTCCTCTTCCACATCTTTGGAGAATAGGATATCATTTATCCGTTCTGCCTGTGCATAGGCTTCAAAAGTTCCTTCATTATTCAGTAGATTACAGGCTTCCAGATTAGCGTCCTCAACAGATTTTTGCTCATAATATTTATGTCTTAAAAGCTCCAGATATTTAATCTGCTGTCTGAGAAGCTTGTTTTGAAGATTGCTTATATAAAGCTCAATTATGGTATCTCCGATAAAAGACAAAAGCACCGCAAATAATATTAGAATCAGCAAATCCCGAGTAAGAAACCAGAATATAATAACAATGGCTATATACGCTGCTGCTGAAAGCAAAAGGAGGATAACAGTTGTCTTTCTGATATTTTTTTCATCCGAGACAGTATATATTTCAAGTCTTTTTCTTATGTTTTGTAAAAGCTTTTTTAAAAGGGGGATTCTGCTTAATTTGCGATATAGCGAAATATAGAATAACGATGACCTTTCACCTTCTTGTCTTAGGCTTCTTCCCGCATTATTCCGCTTCTTAGAGTAAGCTAAGTTCACTGTAATTAATAAAAACGCAAGAAAGAGGCATGAGCCTCCGATAATACCATATATATTCAAATGTTCACCTCCTTTTGCAGATAAAAGTGATTATATAAAAATTCATCGAATTTCTGTGCATCCTGCCCGGTCATTGCACTTTTCATTTTTTCGGTTCTTTCTTTTGTGATAGGATTAACCGCGGCATATTGTCCATCTCTGAATTCAATAATATTACGACACTCAAAAATTCTCTCATCAGTCATCTTTTTATAATACTCGGCAGTTGTTTCCATAAATGATGCCGATTTTTCGCCTAAATCCTTTTTATCAATGAAATTTTGAGGCAGAGGCATGTCCGGTAGTTCCACTATCTCAGTAATGCGTTCAATATATCTTCTGCCTTCATAGTTTCTGGCAAGATGTATGTCAAAATCTAAAACCGACACCACCTGCTGTTCGGCTATTTTTTCGTTGTTGAACATCTCACATTTTAAAAGTGAATTTCTTAGAGAATAAACCAGATCTCGTGTAGTTTTTGCGTGATGTGTGAATAGAGTAAATAGGGAAGCAACCTGAGACATTTGTATCATCCATGCTGCAACCGGATCGGTTGCCACTTCTCCAAGTATGTTTACGCTGCCATCGGTCTTTTTCTGAATATCAAGCCCCATCTGTCCCGAAATAGTCTCGGTTTCTCTGAAGGACAAAATATTTCTTCCCGGGTATAGCTTTCTCAGATTAAGCTCAAAAGCCATTTCCTGAATACGAAGGGTTAAAGTGGCGTAAATATGCTCGATCATAGCCATAAGCATTGTGGTCTTCCCACTACCCTGCTGCCCGGTCACTGCAGTGATCATACCGCCCTTTACAATGTATTTGATCAAATTAATAGGCAGATGCGCATTATCATCACTGATAAGCATTTGAAGTGTTACATTCTTTATATAAAATTTACGAACAAAAAAAGCCCATGATTCGGAAAAGGGGGGCCGAACAACCAAAATACGGCTTCCGTCCTTCATTTCGTTGACTCTGTAGCCTGTAGCTTCTGAAAGCTGTCCCCCCCGATTGTAACGGTATATTATCTGGCAAACTCTTTTTAGCTCACTTTCGCTTTCAAACCCTAAAAAATCAAGTTTTATGGATTTGCCTTTATAAAAAATCCAAATGCTTTCATAGTTTCTCCGGTATCGGGTAGCTCCATCCACTTGTTCGCGAAAGCTTGAAAACTCATAAAAATCTCCGGTTACTCCGGAAACTCCCGCAGATACACCGTCAATATTCATATCTCTGATTTCATCAATTGCTCCTAACCCTTTGTATTGCTCATATACTGTCTGGGTAATAATCTCAAGCCTGTCTTCCTTGGTGAGAATTAAGCCCATTTTGTCATAGATATCATTGATTTCTTGCTTGGATACAAAGTAGGAATATTCTTCGTTTTCGGTTTTCTTTAGCTTATCTAACTCAAATGTATCAATCAGGTGCGAAAGGGCATTAGCCCCATGTTCCTTCTTAATCATGTGAACCAGAATCATAAACTTATCCTTTGTCGAGAGAAGGTATGGGTTATTAAAGGGGATAATTGCGTTAATCTTTTCACTTGGGATATAGGCATGCAGAATATCATAGATAAAAGCCTTGACAAACTGCTTATCCACAATTGAGCCGTGCATACATACTTTGAGAGCTTTCTTTAGTTCTGCTCTTTTATTGGTTTGCTTTTTAAACTCCACCTCATTGAGACCAAGTTCAAATAAATTTGTTCTTGTTATCTCATTAATGCAAGTCTTAACATATTCGATAAGGGCCGGAATGGTATATTTCTGCGGGTTTTCATTTTCGACTGTCTCTCTGTTAAATTTTTTTGAAACAAAGAAAAAGTACAAGGAAATACCTAGCCCAAGCAATAATAATATAATGATTATCAGGTTTATCATTAACGGCAACTTTTATCGCACCCCTCAACAATATACTCACAAAGCCGGTTCAATGAGCTTATTACCTCTTTCCCTTCACCCCGCTTTGAATTCTGATTAAAGGCAACATATTCATATACTCGTCCGGAGTTTAATGCATCCAATAGTTGTGCGCAATTGGGAATCTCAAAAAAAGAATTTCTATTCTTTTTGTACCTTCTCGCAAGATTTGTTGCAGTTATGCCGCTGTGATTTTCATAACGAGATAAAACAAATGCGGTTTGCTTCTGTTTGAAAAACTCATATTCATTAAAAATGGTCATTAAATCTTCCAGTAAAAAGTTATTCTGATTTATGCAAAAGACTATAATGTCGGAGCTTTTAAGGATACGCAGACTATCATTTTCATTGATACCGCTGTGAACATCCAATATTATGAGGTCATAGAAATCTTTAGCACAGCTCAGTATGCTTAACAAAAGTTCATGATCCTCTTGTGTCATTTTCTGCTTTTTTTCGGTTCCCAAAAGTAAATCCATCCGATGATTCTTTAGAATGGAATATGTATAATCTGCAATCATTTCCGATTTGAGTCTTCCGTTTTTCATTAGTCTAAAAAGCGCATCGATACCTTGGTTACTTAGGTTCTGAATACTGTGTCTCTGCCTTGGCTCTTTAAAGAGATAACCCTCTATAGCACTTCTTTCTATCTGGTTATGAGCAATCAAAGTTTTTAAGGCTGTTTTTTGTGCGATGACAGAAGCCACTGCTGCGGTTGTGGTGCTGGTGGCTCCTTGTCCGTGCATGTTTGACCAAAATGAAACCTGCATTCTATTTCATCCTTTCGGCTCTTCTTAGTACTGCTTTAGCCTCTTTTGCATCCAAAGAAAAAATATATTGAATTATATTTTTGAATACTGCTTTAATGGGTGATGACAGATACTTGACAGAGAATCTGTTTGAATATTGACTTTCTATCATTACAATGCGGTTTTTTTCTTCAAAGTAAATTTCATTAATGCCCACAATCTCGGTAAAGCTTGGTACACTATGTTCCCAGAAGCTATTCAGATATCGTTTCCCTATTTTGCAATACTCCATGATATTAAGATAAATAATATAGATTTTTAAGGACGGCTGAAACCAAGTGTACTCTCCTGCTAATTTTATGCAGCTTTCAAGCTTTTTTCTGGTTGTTTCACTGATTACTATTACCTTAAAGCTTTCAGGAATGTTTATATATTCTTCTGCATCTATAAAATTGATGGACTCTTCCGAAATCTTTTCCAGAATATCTTCCCCGTCTTTGAGCAGCATAAATTCAATACCGCAATACTCGTAGTTCTCGGTAATTTCATCAAACGAATACGGATGCTTCGACAAGACTGTTATTTTCTCATGGCATGATGCTATTTTAGCAAGACATAATATAAGAAATCGCTTTTCTTCGGTACTCTCTCCTAAAAACGCTACATTCATTTATCTCCTCCTAAAGATTATCTTCTACTCCATCTTCCACTTCTGTATCAGCAGCTTTAGTTTCAATATCATCAGGGAAAACCACAGTTTTGTTTTCACCAAACACCTTGTTTCTCCCTGTATACTGGTAGTCTTCATCTATTCTTTTCTCAAACAACTCGCGGTTGCGGGTTTCCAGCTCTGTTACGGCCTTATTTATAATATTTGGGTCTTCCAATATTAAATTTTGCACCTCGGGATTGGATGGATATGTTCTGATTGCCTCATTCTGAACATCAGGTGCTATATATGGTACCGCATATAATATGGTCCCCTCCACAATACTCGCATCAACAATGGCGCTGGCCATTCTGAGTATTTCTTCCTCCCCGGCATGGAACCATATTATGCTCTTTTGGTTATTTTCAGGCCTCTCAAAATCGGCAACCTGTTTTTTTGAAAGAACAATATAATCCAGGCCGTTGGGAAACATAATTCTAATGTCTATAAATTCCGACTTTTGGAGCTTTTGTGGCAGGTTCAAGACCGAATATTCCATAAGCCGCATGTCATGGGGGTAGTCCTGCTTTCCATATAAAAGGGAATCGGTTATAACGGTATTAGGCGAAATACTGCATCTTATTACCTTACCAACGGCTAATGAAGGATCGGTAATGGCGTCGGCCGGTACAATACCTGCACTTATCTCGGCCGGTGCAATATCTTTGTCCAGTAAAACCTCCCCTGACTTTTTACCTGATACAACTATATACACCAGACTTGTTGGATTGTTTTGTCTGTACTCCTCCACTGCTAATTGTCTGATTTGTGACTTTTCTTGTTCAGTCATCTTGTATGTATTATTTCGGTAGTAAAAATACCCTGCCCCCGCAATAATCAAAGTAAGGGAAAGTCCCGCCAGAAAGCCCAATAAAGTCCTGTAACGCTGTGGCCTTATAATCAACCTTTTCCACTCCTTTTATCAGTATTATACCGATAGCTTACATATCTCTTTAAACGCAATCCCCATTCTCTTTTTTTCTTCCGGGTTTAGATAAAAGGGATTAATAACAGAAGAATAAAAGACTAATCCATTGCATCCCAGAAGCTTTCTCAACTTCTGCCGCTCATAGCCCGGTGAGGTATTCGCCAGATAAATCCATTCATCCTTTGTTAACGAATTGATATTCCCTATGCATTCAGAAAAAAGAGAATGTTTCCAAGGCACACTTGGACATAGAACAAGTTTGACATCGGCATGATTAAACTGGTTAATCTTCCTTTCGCTATTAAGCTGGCCTAAATCCAGTATTATTACATCAATACCTTTTCTGGGTATCTCGCCAAAATCAGGCGCATGTGGATAGAAGATCAGATTGTTCGTCTCAAATCTGTTCTCACCTTGAATTTTGATCTCTCCCAGCTCATCCAAATACTCTCTCATCCTGTCAAAATCACCGCTGGCATTCAATTCAACCAATACAGAACTGATTTTATTCTCCGATAAATATTTTCCCAATGCCATACAAAGAGAGGTTACCCCACTGGCCGGCAGAACCGATGAAATCCCTATTACTCCTTTGAAGTTTATTCCCGCCTTTTTTGTCGTGCTATGGTTAGACAACAAACTCCCGTGCTTAATTATTTTTTCCAGCTCCGCCATAGCTTCCTGGCAGGTCAGAAATCTTTCATTGGGATTGGTTTCAGTAAGTTTTTGAATAAATCGTATAAAGCCTTGAGTTAAGCCTTCTTTTTTTAATAAATTCTTTATGTTGCCTGAGCCAAGCTTTAACGGATGAACACCGGTTGCCAAATGGATTATTGTCATCCCTAGGTTAAAAAGATCGGTTCTTTGGTCACTTTGCCCTACGCCATATTGCTCCGGTGCCGCATAGCCTTGAGTACCTATGTAGACTGTATCTTCGGATGCCTCATTTGTGTGATATCTGGCTGTACCAAAGTCAACAAGTCTTAACCGGCCGGAATCATCCACTATTAAATTAGCAGGTTTTAAATCCCTGTAGATAATGGAAGGTGTTCTGCCATGAAGATATAAAAGCACATCCAAAAGATCTCCAGTCCATTTAATAAGCGTTTTTTCAGATACTTTTCCCTGACTATCTATTATGCTCAACAAATTGGAACCGGATATATAGTCCATTACTATATAGTAATTATCTTCATCCTCAGCTAAATCGGCTATTCTCGGGACCATCGGATGGCTTAGCTCTTTCAGTATTTTAATTTCCTCCATTTCAAAGGAAAGCCACTGACTGCTTTTGTATAGAACCTTAACAGCCCAGAGATTATTCAATACTATATTTTCTGCCAGATATACCGCCGATGTGCCTCCCTCACCCAGAAGCTCGACAATCTTATATTTTTCAGCTATTATTTTCCCTATTTTCATTATATAACTACACCTTGTATTTATTAACTGTTAAGTATTGTAACATTTTGTTTAAATTTATACAATAGTATAATTTTATATAATGAATAAAGTCAATTATGTCAAGGGGACGGTTCTGTTGACATACAAAATCAGGGGCAACAACACTTACTTTATATGAATATAACGGTGAGGTTCTAAGGGTGGAGAAGAATATGAACAGTACAATAACCAGATACTTATATAAATACAATTGAGTGGTTTGAAGCTTATGACGCGGCAGAAAAACTGCAAGGAACATATTTGGAATGATTTGATATCTCGAAAAAACTGAAATGATAATTTATAGAATCTGTATAATGGTTGTAAAGATATTAAGCATTGGCAGCACAGGTGGTATCATACAGGCAAACTACTATGATGCTTTCTTAGCGCCCATTTCATAGAGTTATTGAATAATAAAAAGTAAAATAATCGCCAATCTATTAAATTAGAATAAGCGATTATTTAAATTTACTTTTAATGTCAACAGAACCGTCCCCTTGACAGTCCTATACTTTTATCTTCTCTTCTTAAGCTCTTCCATAACCTCGTCCCAAGTAAGACCTTGGTTCACTAGGAGGACTGTAAGGTGATATAAAAGATCTGCTATTTCATAACGGATTTCTTCCGGGGAATTGTTCTTAGCTGCAATTATAACCTCTGAGGATTCCTCTCCGACTTTTTTACAGATTTTATCTATACCTTTATCGAAAAGATAATTTGTATAGGAGCCTTCTTTGGGATTAATCTTTCTGTCAGTAACAACGTTAAAAATTTCATCTAAAATATTAAATTTCTCGCTCATGATAGATACCTTCCTATTTTTTAATTAGCACTTTTATTTATACAGAATTATATCATACATACGATCTTTTTTAGGATTCAAGATGTCTGAAAAAGCAGGTTCTGTTTCCGGTATGACATGCAGCTCCCTCTTGAATCACTCTGGCTAAAAGTGTATCCCCATCACAATCTATAGAAATAGAAACCAGATTCTGAAAATGTCCCGAGGTTTCCCCCTTCAGCCAAAGCTTCTGGCGGCTTCTGCTGTAATAGACCATTCTTTTCCTTTCAAGAGTATGGCTTAAGGCTTCCTCGTTCATCCAGGCCAGCATTAACACCTCTCCGGTTTGTTGATCCTGCGTAATCACCGGTACCAAACCTTTTTCATTATATGTAACTGTACTCATAAAGGATTCCTTATCCATGTTTTCAGCTCCTGCTACCTTTTATGAAGTTATTATATCATTATATATCAATTGTTTTAAGCTTTTCTATTGTGATTGACCCTCTAATGGCTTATAATACCATTAACTCCATAAAAATTACAATGTTTTTTTATAATACGGAGCTATCGGATGCGGATATTACTTGTATCGGACACAGAAAGTGAATACATTTGGGATCACTTTGATGCTGAGCGCTTCGAGGGAGTAGACCTTATAATTTCCTGTGGAGATTTAAAAAGTGACTATCTTTCTTATCTTGCTACGGTGATTCATGCTCCCGTATTTTATGTTCATGGCAATCATGATACCGAATACCTCAGTAATCCTCCCGGAGGGTGCGATAGTATTGAAGATAAACTGGTCGTATTTAAAGGCCTTCGCATACTCGGGTTAGGCGGCAGTATGAAATACAACTATCATAAGGAATACTCGGTTCCCCCGTTCCAGTATACCGAAAAACAAATGGCAAAAAGAATAAGAGCACTTAGATTCCAACTTTTTTTAAAGAAGGGCTTTGACATTCTGGTTACTCATGCTCCTGCTTTTGGAATCAGTGATGGGAATGATGTCTGTCATAGCGGTTTCAAAGCATTCCTGCCTCTTTTGGAAAAATATAAACCTCGTTATTTCTTCCATGGCCACATGCATCTTCAGTTCGGACGAGCCCCACGTTTTGTAGAATTCAAAGATACAACGGTCATTGATGCAGCCGGTTATTATATTTTGGATATACCGGAATAGGAATGGTTATACAATCTTTCCTGTCGACAAATCAGTTACAGCACGATACTGGTTCTTGTCGGGTATCTCCCCGACAATACCCTCAACAAGCCAATTCATTGAAAGTATTTGCTCTCTTTCCAGTTCTTCACCGCTTTCCACAACAAGATTTCCGTTATTATCGTATATCGGGCCGGTAAAAACCTTATAGCTTTGAGATATAATCGATGTCTTGAAGAATTCTACCATTCTTCCTGTTGCCGCGGGCACATGGCTTTTCGCATAGAAGAAATCCAACAGTCCGGAATCAAGACCCCACCAGAAATTTCTGAACCTCCCGGTATTTGCATTATCTATTCCCAGGCGGGTTCCTCCGGCTAGAACGCTGCGTATATATTTCTCATAAAAAATGCCCCAATTCCATATCGGAACGGCTAAATATTTGTCGGGCAAATATTCACCCATTTCGTTAGATTTTAGAGTATATACCCCGTACTCTTTTGCAAACTTACGGTTAATAAGAGTATTATGGTGTGATATAATATCGGCTCCCACTGAAGCAAGCTCCCGGGTTAACTCATCAATCCCAATAATAATATTTCTGTTAATAGCCCATTTAATATATACTTCAATTCTGGGATTCACCATGCGGGCTCCCATAGCAAAGGCATTAAGGCCACTTAAAATATCTGCTGCCGGGTATGGCGCTATATATCCGATTTTTCCTGACTTACTCATTGTTCCAGCAATTATACCGCTTAAGAAACGCGGCTCATGGATTCTTCCGAAATATGTATTGACGTGCTTAAATGAGTGTAAGAATGAACAATTTAAGAAATTACACTCCGGATTATCCATAGCCACCTTTAGGGTGGGATTTATCAGGGCAGGGGTGGTCGTGAAGATAATTTTGCAGCCGTCGTCCACCAACTGTTGCAGTATGGGTGCCGCATCGTTACTTTCCGGTAAATTAAATTTTGAAACGGTGGTTACATCATCTTTTAAAGTTTCTTCCAAATGTACCCGGCCTAATTCATGGGAATAGGTCCAACTGGAGGTGTTCATATCGGTAGAATGGGCAAACCCGACTTTAAGATTATCATTATGCATGAAGTTTACAATTTTCCCTACCAGACTCTTTGATGTTTTTAAACTGGGGCTTTGCTGTATGTCTACCGTCTCAGGGCCTGAATAATACTTTAGCTCGGAAAGCAACCGCCAAATTCTGTCTTTGAACTCTTCCTCGGTGTATTCATCGCTAATGCCATGGATTTTCATATAATCTAAAAATGCGTCTCCGGTAGTTATGGAAAGCTTGTCTCCCCCCAACTGATAGAATGCTTTCCTAAAACTGTTATATACTGCGCTTACAAAGTATTTAAATCTGTCAGGATTCTCAGCGTATCTGCTTTTTGGCTTATAATCCTTAATGATCTCCCAAAGTTCAGAAAAGCTCTTTTCATTGGTCATCCAGATTTCATTAATTCCGGTTTTCTTATAAAAATCCATGAACTCATAATAAAGCCTGATATCCTTATCACTCTCGTCGTACTTTGGGATAAGGCGTGTGACATCGGCGTGATATGAATAAACATCCATAAACTTTAGAACGCTGATTCTTTTATTCCCCTCAACAATAAAGAACCAGTTAAGATATTCATAAGCTTTAACAGGGTCTCGCAACCCCTCTTTATTCTGGATATCATATACATTCTGCCATTTGATAGCCATCTCTGAATCAATTTCCATAATAGGCATGAAGTTTTGGGCAAACGAAATGCTTCTTAGATAAGAATATGTACCCTTCACTTTTCTTATAGGAATCTCTACAGTACCTAAATTGACTTCAGAAACAATATCAATATTTTTGAGTACGCCATCAAGAAAAGGTAAATAGCCGTTCCTGCCCTGTGAAATATGATATGAGTACTCTTTAAGCCCCAGTTTTCTGGCATTTATATAGGCATTCATATCTGTCGGCATGTTTACACTCCAATACCAGTGTGATCAAGTATTATTTCCCTCATGTACTGTGGAACATCTCGGGTATAAATCAAGTCTAAGAGACTGTTACTCTGCTTTAGGGATTTGATTAATTGCTCATTTGTTATAAGATGCTCTTCAAATGCTATTGCCAGTTCATCCAAATCAATTATTTCAACCCGTCCGTCAGGCAATATTTTTATGTCGGTAAGTAAATCATACAAATAATATGTATCGGTTTCCCCATTAAAACTGATATCAACAATATCACAATACCAATAAATAATTTCATTGTCTTGCCCGATGAAAGCACTTATTTTCCATCCCTGCTCCAAAAAAACACATGAGATACCGCTTAAAATATCACTTCTCGGCTTAATAGGATTCCATTGAGTAATGAGATATTTTTCATCGCGGTATAATAATTTATCTGAGGACAAATCAATAGTTTCAGAAGGAATATATCTGACTCGGTATATTCTTGTCATTTCTGCCACCTCGAGTGCCTTTTTAATAATTATACATTAAAAATCGTCAAAAACAATATGACATCTACAAACTTGGGGCTAAAGTTGGGTAATATGTTATAATTTAAAGAAAGAATTTACATTAAGGTTGGTAATTTAGCGAATGAGAACAATGCCCTTGAATTTGAAGGGAAAGGTCAAGCCTTCCGAGGTTAAAAAGCCCGATAAAAAATCCTGCAAAAACTGTATGAAGGGTAAACGCACAGGCATTACCAATGATATGCTTTGCCTTGATAAGGGTATAGTTTCCGAAGATTACTGCTGTTCTTCCCACCACTACTTTATAATGGATGATTTTATTAAATTGGATTTTTATCGATGCTGTGATTGTGAATTCTTTATATTCCATCCTCATGAACACCTAAGTGCTTATGGGGTATGCGGAATGTTTTCGGTCAGAAAATGTGACGGTAGCCTTAGAAAAGCATGCTCCAGGTTCGTCCGGCGAAAGGAGTATACTGCGTAAAAACAACATTTGACCTCACGTATATTTACGTTATTCACCTCAAGTTTTTTCAAATGGAAATACGTAAGGCAGCCCCAAACTATCGCGTACGGCGATAATTTCTTTTTGTACTGCTTCACCTACAGGAACACCTTTGTCTTTTCGCTCAAGCCACGTAAGATATTCCTTTTCTCCGGCTGTATAGATGCGTCCCTGCTCCGGAGCTTTCTTAGACTCTCTAAGCTGACGCAGAATATCTCCTGTTATTTTTTTAAAGCTCTCCAGCCCCATAAAGGCTTCAGGATCTATAACAAGGAAGAAATGTCCTAAATGATAAGGTCTTTTATTGCCATCTTCATCAATACCGGTAAGCAATTTAAGGAAACTTCCCGCCTGTAGTGAAGCTGAAAGCACCTCAACTACCGTGGCATATCCATATCCCTTATAACCGCCCGTTTCTTCACCTATTCCTCCTAAAGGAGCAAGTGCTGCTTTTCCTGAGGACAAATCCTTTAAGATTTTCTCACTGTTAACCATGGCTGAACCGTCCTCACCGATAACCGTACCTTTAGGAGTATCCATTTTGTTACGGGCATAGTACTCAATCTTGCCACGTTGGATTATAGATGTAGCGCAATCAAGGATAAAAGGAAATTCCTCATCGGTAGGGAATCCTACGGTAAGGGGATTGGTCCCCAGCATATTTTCAACACCGAAAGTCGGAGCTATTGACGGACGCGCATTGGTTCCTGTGATCCCAATCATACCGTTTTCTGTAGCCATTGTCACCCAATATCCCGCTATTCCGTAGTGGGATGAATTTCTGACGGCAACCATACTTAAACCATGCTTTTTTGCCTTCTCAATTGCCATTTCCATGGCTTTATGGCTTACCACCATACCCATTCCGTCATTTGCATCAATAACGGCGGTAGTCTCGGTTTCTTTCAAAATGTCTATTCTAGTTACCGGTTTAAGAATTCCTTCTGCAATCCGATCTATATAAATCGGTTTAAATCTATTGCAGCCATGGCTCTCAATACCTCTACGATCACTTTCCAGCAACACATCGGCACATATTTCGGCATCTTCTTTTGGTACACCATATCCAACAAAAGAATCAATTAAAAAAGAATTCATCAATTCCCAGGACACATAAGGTCTTGTTTCCATTTAGCTTTCCTCCCAATTCATTGATCTTTTAACCGCACGCTCCCATCCATTAAGATATAGATTGCGTTTTTCCACCTCCATTTTCGGAATAAAAATTCGTTCGCTTTCCCATCGTTTTTTTATGCTATCTAAACTTTTAAACTCACCTATAGCTAGTCCTGCCAAAAACATTACACCTAGAGCAGTTGATTCTACACATTTTGCTCTGTTAACCGGAATTCCCAATATATCCGATTGGAATTGCAACATCACATTTGAAACCGATGCGCCGCCATCGGCTTTAATTTCACTTAATTTACAGCCGCTGTCCTGTTCCATAGTACGGGCTAAAGCATATACCTGATATGCAATGCCATCCAATACAGCACGGCATAATTGTGCTTTGTTTGTCGCTCTGGTTATGCCTACCATGGTTCCCCGGGCGTACATATCCCAATAGGGAGCGCCAAGGCCTGTAAAGGCTGATACAAAGTATAGTCCTCCCGAGTCCTCCACAGATTCTGCCAAAACATCGATTTCAGAATCATTTGAAATCAAACACAGTTCATTTTTAAGCCATTTTATCCCGCTGCCTGCATTAAACACACTGCCTTCTAACGCATATGAAATTTCACTGTTGATTCCCCATGCAATTGTTGTTAACAGTTGGTTTTGACTATTAACAGGCTTGTCCCCAGTCTGCATCATAAGAAAGCTGCCTGTACCATAAGTGCATTTTGCTTGACCCGGTGAAAAGCATGCCTGACCAAATAAGGCCGCCTGCTGGTCTCCCGCCACTCCTGCAACCGGAACACCGGCTAAAGCCTCAAGGCCTTGAATACCGGCCATAACTTCTCCATATACATGGCCGGAAGGCAATACTTCAGGAAGCATACAGCGGGGTATACTCAACTCAGATAAGAGAATATCGTCATAATCAAGAGTATGGATGTTAAAAAGCATTGTTCTTGCAGCGTTTGAATAATCGGTGGCATGCCTTCCCGTCAAATTCCAAATCAGCCAGGAATCCACTGTTCCAAATAATAGCTCGCCTCGTTGGGCACGCTCCTGTCCATTTGGTATGTTGTCCAGGATATATCGAATCTTTGTAGCTGAAAAATAAGCGTCGATTATAAGGCCTGTAGTGTCCTTCACATGGTTTTCAAGACCGGCTTTAATCAGTTCCTCGCATAAGGGCGCCGTTCTCCTGCACTGCCATACAATTGCGTTGTAAACAGGTTTTCCGGTCGCTTTTTCCCATACGATAGTTGTTTCCCGCTGATTGGTTATTCCTATTGCAACAACTTCTTTTGGCTGTACCTTTAAGCTTAATAACACATCCGCAGCCGCTTTAAATTGTGATTCCAATATATCCGATGGATTGTGTTCCACATATCCCGCTTTTGGATATATTTGTTGAAATTCATATTGCTTACTGCCTGCAATATTACACTGTAAATCAAACAAAATTGCACGGGAACTGGTCGTTCCCTGATCTAAGGATAAAATAAACTTTCGCATTATTAGCTCCCTTCTTTTTTTGAAACTATTGGACTAAAAGCTTTATTTCTGCCTTGAACCCTCCACATGCAAAATCAATTTTTACTTCTCCCGATATCCCATTAGATTCAACCCAAAATCCTGCAGTGCCTCCTACTAAAAATATCTCCTCAGGGCCGATAATTCTGGCATTCCCTGATATATTAAGCCTTACAACAGCATTAATAAACGGTAATGGCCTGTTATACTGATCAACAAGTTTAACAACTACCCGTGTTGCATCCTTTTCTCCCGATGTCAGTATATAATCATCCGCAACAACCATAAGCTTAGAAGGCAATGGGTTTCTGGCCATTCTAACTTCTTGTACAGGCTTTCCCCCTATATATCCGGTAATTATTCCATCTTCCCATTTCATACCCCATTGACTTATTTGTTCAATAGGAATGACCGAGGTATCAATTATAAACGGAGGATAAGGAAGATGCTTAAACTCCTTTGATCTCTCGTGAACAGCAATCGGATCATAGTTTCCGAACTTAAGTGATATCCAGTCACAATTTGACAAAACAACAAGCGGGAAAACGGTACATTCACTTCTTTCTCCTCTTGCCCAATAGGTTACAGGC
>CAYWXN010000011.1:0-19682 GCA_964462075.1 uncultured Ruminiclostridium sp.
AACAACACAACGGAAGCGGAAAACATGCCTATAATCGGTGTATACCACATGTTTGATTCATATAAACTAAATGGTTTATAAAAAATATGATATAAAAATACTAATAATCCCCCAACTAAGCCGGTTATTACCAGCCCGTTAGGAATTATCATATGTTTTAAATCTATAAAAGCAACTGCAATCAAAACTGAATATAAATATAATAATGCGGCTGTTTCAACAGTAAACCAATATGTAAGATAAACAACGAGCCATACTATTCCTGTCAAAATTTCTACAAGGGGATACTGTATGGATATGGGCTCTTCACAATACCTACATTTACCTTTTAAAAATAAATAGCCCAATACGGGAATCATATCTTTAGGCTGTAATTTTTCTTTGCAATTAGGGCATCCTGATGACGGATACACTATAGATTTTTCTAGAGGAATCCGATAAATGCATACATTCAGAAATGATCCGACGCATAAACCTACTAAGAACAAAAATACCGCTATAACCATATGGTACTCTGATGATACAGAAAAAATCATCAAATCATCCTTTCATCTTTCGTGCTCTGTATAATTCATCGGATTCAGCAGAGGTAATCTTAACTATATTCTCGCCATCAATAAGCAAAAATTCTATTTTTAAACCATGGCCGCTTGCTGTACCAATCTCCCACAGTGCACCCAAAACTCCGCCCTCAGTAACATCATGCATACTGCTGACATTAAATTGCGCTGCTAAAAGACCTTCTTTAACAACACTGATCGAACTGATAAGATTCTTTGAGTTATTAACAAATTCCTCTCCGAATTCTTTTATCAACTCTTTTTCAAAAAGCCATGAAATAATGGCAGTCCCTTCTGTAGCCGCATATTTCGTAAATATTATGGAATCACCTGGTTTAGCACCACATGTATTGATCAGTTTATCCTTTTTTGCTTTGCCAATGGCTGTTATACTTAATACCAGACGATTAACTGCGTCTGTGACCTCTGTATGCCCACCGATAACATCGATCTTCATAGCAGACGATGCTTCTTTTATCTGTTTCAGTAATCTCTCAAGATCCTCTAATTGGGTTCCTACAGGCGCAAGAATGGTAACAAGGATTCCTACAGGTTCTGCACCTGATGATGCCAAATCATTGCATGCAATGTGTATTCCGAGAATACCAACTTCATCATCGGCACCTGTGATCGGATCGGTAGTTACCACACAAATATCATCCGCAAGATCAATAGCTGCACAATCTTCTCCTATACCGGGTTTTGTCAATACTTCCTTGCGTTTTACCTCAGAAAATTGTGACAATAGTTTTTCTAATATATCATTTGGTACTTTGCCAATTTCCAGTTTCAATCAAACTTCCTCCTTAGTGGCCGCAACAATTTCTTTTACTTCCTGATAAAGATCCCGAGCAGATTCGATCAATCTTTGTGGTATTTTTGCTTTTTGTTGCGGATCTGCATAACTCATTATAAGTCGGCTCAGCCACTGAGTGCTTTCTTCATATAATTCAAGTCTTTTACTTAGTTCACCTATAATATATAAGCACGTATATTCATCAAGTTTTCCTTCTTCGGTAAGATCTTCCTGACTATATGCTTCCTTGTAATACATCAACGCGTACTTTAAATATATCTTTTCATTATCGTACTCTTCTTTATAACGGTATAACCAGGCAATACGCATACAGATTTTCGCGATCTCTGATTTATGACCTTCCATACTATTTAGATTTAAAAGTACAACTTTAAATGCTTCGAGTGCATTATCAACCGTTCTAGGGCCGGCAAAACAGCGTTTGTGCCATTTTTTTGATATTGTATTTCGCACCTTTTCCTTATCGTATCTGTTTATACTGCTGAAACTTATGACATGAGCACCATAACCACATTCAGGACATACTATCGCTTCATAGAATAAAGGATTTTCACCATCATAATGCGGACAAAAATCACTGTCTTGTTTTATAAGTCTTATAGTTTTAGATCTGACCTTTGTGTACTCAATTTCAGAATTGCAAACCGGGCATTCAATTTTTGAATTATAAACAGCAATAATTTCAGCCATGAAAATTACGTCCCTTCAAAAATTACATTATTATTATCTTACCACATTCTGCGTTTTTAAATCTTTCACAACAAGTTAAAGCTTAATAACCTCGGTTTGCAATAGAGCATTTTTAATCAGATTTTCTGAATCTAAAACTTTTTCGTACTCCAGCGCTTTTTTAAGTGACGGTTTTGTAACAGGATGTTTTGCCACAAAAACCGTACAACAATCCTCATAAGGAAGTATGGACGTCTCAAACGTTCCTATTCTTCTGGCTATTTCAATTACCTCGTTTTTATCCATTCCTATTAAAGGACGAAATACGGGTAATGTTACAGCACTATCTGTAACCAATAAGCTTTCCATTGTCTGACTGGCCACCTGGCCTATTGCCTCGCCGGTAACAATAGCTAATGAGCGGCTTTTCTCTGCAATTTTTTCTGCAATCATCATCATAAAT
This sequence comes from uncultured Ruminiclostridium sp., assembly GCA_964462075.1. Taxonomy (GTDB): domain Bacteria; phylum Bacillota; class Clostridia; order DSM-8532; family DSM-8532; genus DTU059. Next base: position 2,510 of record CAYWXN010000011.1, read on the forward strand.
CTGCGCATTATTATAGTGAGATACTCATGAGGGCATTTTTCGTTGATTATCGTTTGGATCTCTGTAAAAGGCACTATATGAAGTTTTATATTCATACAATATTCCGAAAGAAGCCCGGCAAGTTTGATTACTTTGTCCTTAGCTCTGTCACTTGTATAAGGATAGCTGTGAAAATAAACAGCCTCCAGCTCAACCCCGCGTTTCGCTATCATCCATCCTGCCACCGGGCTGTCTATTCCCCCCGATAAAAGTAATGTGGCTAATCCCCCCGTTCCTGTTGGGAGACCTTTTACCGAAGGTATTATTTCAGAATATAGGTAAGTATTCTCACGCACCTCTACATAGAATATAAAGTCCGGATTATGCACATCCACCTTAAGCTGGGGAAAATTATCAATGATATGACCTCCTAATTCAGCACAAATACGTGGGGAATTCATAGGAAAGCTCTTATCCCCTCTTTTCGCTTCAACCTTAAAGGTTTTATAGGGTTTCCTTTTAAGAAGCTCCCCGACAATACCGATCGAACTTTTTTTTATTTCTTCGTAATCCGATTTTATTCGGGTGACCGGACTTACTGAGGCTATCCCAAAGATTTTTGTTAAAATAATAATAGCTTCTTCAACATCGAAATCAGCATCATTTGATTCAATATATATCCTGCTCTGAGATTTTGAAATCTTAATAATACCCAGAACCGAAAGCTTTTGTTTTATATTTCTCATCAGCCTGTTTTCAAAAACGTATTTATTGAGTCCTTTAAGGAATATTTCTTCATACCTTACCAAAATGATTTTATCCATTATATTAGACCTTTCTATTTTTACATAATCTTCATTATTTCTTTTATGGCATCAGCCGTAATTACAGCCTCTTTTTCAGTATTAAACGAACCAAAGCTGAATCGGATCGCTCCTTCCGCCCATTGCCGAGGAATTTCTATGGCTTCAAGTACGTGGCTTATTGCATTCTTTTTAGAATTACACGCTGAACCACTGGATACATATATCTCACGCATCTCGAGAAAATGAAGAAGTGTTTCTGATTTTATACCTTTAAATGATATATTTAAAATATTCTCAGCTCCATCTTCGGGAGAATTGACTCTTACTTCCGTGCCCAACGAATTATTCAACTCATTGATCAAAATATTTCGTATTTTGCCACTGTTCTTTTGGTCCTCTTTCATACGTTCTGCCTTTATATAGGCAGCAAGGCCGAATCCCGCAATACAAGGAACATTTACAGTGCCTGAGCGAAGTTTTCTTTCATGGCCTCCTCCCATCATCAAAGGATGCAGTCGTGTACCTTTGCGCATATATAGCATACCGACACCCTTAGGACCATGTATTTTATGTGAACTGAAAGAAATAAAATCAGCATTTAGATCCCTTGTATTTATGGGTATTTTACAATATGCTTGAACCGCATCAACATGAAAAATGGTTGCTTCACTATTTGATTTAATGATCTGAGCTGCTTCATTGATAGGTTCTATTGTACCCAACTCATTATTTACTGCCATTATATTAACCAGAATAGTATCCTTGCGAAGCTTTGATTTAAGATCCTCTATAAGAATTCGACCATATTTATCAACATCAATAAACTCAACTTCGTATCCAAGTCTCTTTAACTCATTTAGCGACTCCAAAGCAGCAGAATGCTCAACAGGCGAGGATAGAATATGATTACCTGAACGCTTGAGTATCTCTGCAGTTCCCCTTAGCGCCATGTTAACCGATTCTGTACCTCCCGAAGTAAAAACCAGTTCTTCCGGTTTTGCTTTTATTGTTGCTGCAAGCTTGTCTCTGGCATCTTCCAATATTCTCTCGGCTCTTAATCCCAGAGAATGCAATGAGGAAGAGTTTCCGAACTCTTCATACATAAGCTTGGCTATTAGCTCTATTACTTCTTTATATGGCTGTGTTGTCGCACTGTTATCAAAATATATCATAATCAGGGCCTTTCATAGTATATTTAATATTTGCGTACATTTGTCAATGCTATGAATACATCATGTGGAACCTTTAGCCAATGTCATGCATGCCGCTCAGGAATTTCATCTGGTGGGACATGGGAACAGGTATCTTGTCCCACAAATGTAGCGGCTGTACTTGCTGCGATTTAGCGCTCCGGGCCAACATCCAGTTTCTAGTCGCGCTCGCTACTTAGATCCATGCTTCGCTTTAAATCGCAGCAACCACGCCGCATAGTTACGTTTACTGAATACAGCGATCTTCATCTCCGCAATCCTTGCTCCGCTGACGCTATTTGAATCACCCACGGCCCCTATTATAATGACCAAAGCACTTACATTCTTTTTCTTCATACTTCTAATACTCTTATTTCAAACCCGTTTTTTGAAATCTCAAATAGCGCATAAGTAGGCGATGAGAGGCCTCTCGGATATCCTATGCTACCCGGATTTACAAAGGTTATATTTGACCTGTTTTCCTGAAGAGGACAGTGAGTATGTCCGAAAAAAACCAGATCTATATTCTCTTTTATCGCTTTTCTTTCAAGTCGTTCAATTCCGCTTTTCACATTATATAAATGCCCGTGGGTCAGTAATATACGCTTACCTTCTATCTCTAAAACTAAGTCTGGTGGGACATCATAAACAAAATCACAGTTTCCCGGTAACATTATGACATCTAAATCAGGGTTTTGTGCTTTTATGATATGGGAATCCTTATAATAGTCCCCAAGATGTATCAATCCATCAATTTGTGGGTATTGTGCAATTACTTTTTTTGCCGCAAATAAGTCGCCGTGCGTATCGCTTATAACTAGATATAACTTCATTTTGCTCTCCATTGTTTTAATGTCTCTGCTAATTCCTTAAATGCCAGTCCTCTATGACTTATGCGATTTTTTAATTCTGAATCTATTTGTGCCATTGTCTTCTTATACTCCGGGATATAAAATATTGGATCATATCCGAAGCCATTTTCACCCTCTGCTTTAACTGATATTCTTCCTTCAATAGTGCCGGTAAATGTTTTAGTATTTGTATCGGTGACGAGAGAAACCGCACACTTAAAACGAGCTGACCGATATTCATCGGGTATACCGTCCATAAGTGCCAGTACTCCTTCATACCTCTGTTTATCGTTTTTGCAATCTAGGAATCTTGCTGAGTAAATACCCGGCGCAGAATTTAAAAAATCAATCTCCAAACCGCTGTCATCAGCGACCACCATATCACCTGTTATCTTGTGAATAGCCATAGCTTTTATAAGAGAATTCTCTTCAAAGCTGTTTCCGTTTTCCTCAACATCTATATATACTCCTGCTTCTTCGAGTGATAGCACTTCATATTCATAACCCTGTAAAAGGCTTTTGATTTCTCTTACTTTTCCGATGTTTTTTGTGGCAATAATTAGCCTTCTCATTACTTCTCCTTAGATAAAAGCACATTCTTTTGTATGTCAATAATATTTTCGATTCCTTTTTGGGCTAAGTCAAGCAAATTATCAAGTATTTTTCGATCAAAGGGGCGTTCTTCTCCGGTTGCCTGGACTTCTATAAGCTGGCCTGAAGCTGTCATTACCACATTCATATCCACAGTTGCCTTAGAATCTTCAGCATAACATAAGTCTAAAAGCTCAATGCCATTAACATATCCTACACTGATTGCCGCCACAAAATCAATTATCGGTATCTCATTAATCTGCTTATTATTCACTAAAACACTGCAAGCATCCATTAAGGCAACAAAACCACCTGTTATAGCAGCTGTTCTGGTGCCTCCGTCTGCTTGTATAACATCACAATCAATAGTAATAGTTCTCTCACCCAGAATCTTAAAATCAATAACAGACCTTAAAGATCTCCCAATAAGTCTTTGAATTTCATTTGACCTGCCGTTTATTTTTAAGATATTTCTGTCCCTTGTATTTCTTGTCAATGTAGCTCTGGGCAGCATATCGTATTCGGCTGTAACCCAGCCTTCTCCTGATCCCTTCTTAAAAGCAGGCACCTTTTCATCAATACTAGCGGTACAAATCAGCTTTGTCTCTCCAAACTCTACTAAAACCGAGCCCTCTGCGTATTTGTTAAAATCTCTAGTAATCTTTATCTTCCTTAATTCATCGTTTTTTCTTCCGTCTACTCTTATTCTTTCCACAACAAAAAACACCATCCATATTTTATCTATAATATGTTATCACATGTATGGCATGTTATCCAGAAAATAAAAATATACTTAATCAGAACTTGAATATTGGATTCCTTTGAAGCGAGGAAGCGTACCTCGAAGCACAGCCTCATAAATAATAAAACCAGAGTTAATAACAGCCCATGATTTACGCCTTTGCTCAAAAAATATATCTAATACAATTATGAGCTGTGCTGCGGGAAGTAAGAATTCTTTATTCGAGAAACTTTAGAAACGGGTACAATACCCGTTTCCTTTTTCCCTAATACTACTGAGAACTCAATATCTGTATAATACTATTTGCTATTGATTCGGCAGCTTTCTGTATGAACGAATCTTTATTCAACAATGCTAAATCACCGTCATCCGACATGCATGCGACTTCAGCCAGAATAGCAGGCATTTTTGTATCTCTTAAAACAACGGTATTCTGTCGGCCTTGTATTCCTATTTTTGCCGTTCCTAAGTCCTTTACAAGATTATCTAGCATAATCTGTGCATATGGTTTTCCTCTATAGCTTGTATAGTGATATAGAACCATTGATCCTTTTGTTCCTATTGGCATGCTATTGTTATGAATACTTACAAACAGATATGCATTTCTGTCATTTGCAAACTTGACTCTTTCGTCCAGGCTCATGGTCGTATTGGCAGTTCGGGTAAGTACAACATTTACCCCTTTGGATTTCAGTATCTTTTCACACCTTAAAGCTATATCTAAATTATAAACCTTTTCAAAATACTGCCCAAAAACGGCCCCCGGATCAGTTCCTCCATGACCGGGATCAATTACAACCAGCTTTGATGCAGTGGAGGTTCCTGTTCCTGTACTAACCACAATAGCAAGTTCATTATTCCCTGAGCCAACAACGATCTCGAATTTCTTATTAACATCCTTTTTATTGATAGTCAAAAATGAGCTGCTGGCAGTTGATAATAACTCTACAGAGCTTATAAGACTATCGTTAATCTTCATGGAACCGGTACCGAGGTTAATTATGTTGATGGGTATCATAAATGTAACTGTGCCTTTGCTTCCGGTATCATCAACAATAATTTTGTCTCTGTACATATGATATTTATCGACTATTCCTGTACCGGTTAATCGAAGAGCAGTTTTCCCATCATTGTTTCCGATTTTTATATTATTCATCGGCGAAGCTCCTGATGATGGAGACGTAGGAGACGACGGTTGTGTAATGGGTTTTGGCGTAGCTATAGGAGATGATGAGGGTGAAGGAGCATTAACAGGTACAGAGGTATTCCCTGCCTTAATTAAAAACATCGAATTTCCACTAGCCACAGTATGAGAATATGTAATAGTGTTATTATACGGAATGCGTATTATGGTGCTGTTTTGCTTAACATTGTAGTTTACAAGTGCTCCGTAAATAATCGAATTCCCGTTTAAAAATCCTTCTGTAAATCTACTGTCCTTTCCCGGAATAGTAATCTGCAGTATTTTCTCCTTATCTCTCAGTTCAAATCTCGGAGTATTGCCACTATCAGCCTGCGTTAAACTAATACCCTTAAGATTAACAGTACAGGTATCTCCCGACATTGCTAAAGATAACGGCCCATTATTGGTTTTTTTCGTTACAACAGGATTATTGCTGTTCCCATCGCCCGTGTTGGTTGCCGTAACCGGTGTTGTTGAAGGCTTTGGTGTTGTTGATGGCTTTGGTGTTGTTGATGGTGTCGGCGTAGGTGTAGTGCTTTGTGCCGGAGGTTTGCTTGGGCTCGGTGTGTTATTTGATGATGAACTGCTTCCAAGTGTTAAAACAATCGATTTACCGTCTGATGAAGTAGAAAAAGCATAAACCGGCTTTGTTGTTGTCTCCACAACCACACTTGCTCTTTTAGGGTCAGACATATTTGCCATACGTATTTGAACAACAGTACCTTTATTTATATCGAACTTAATAGATTTTGAAACATCGGCATTTTCTATTTCAAATCCTAAGCGATAATTTTTATTAGCTCCTTCCGGTGCTATAAGATATTGTTTTAAAATCTTTGTTGATGATGAAAAAATACGGATTTCTTCTATGTTATTATTTTGCGAATATGTAACCTTTGATGCCGAGCCTCCCGTTGACATTTCCAAAACAACTGCTGCTTGCGCCTGTATAGGCATTAGTATTATAAGAGAAAATATAATACAAAAAACAAGCCCAATTGACATGATTTTCTTCATTATCTACACCTCTTGATGTTTTTCTTTAGTATCTGTTGTCTATTTTACCACCTTTTTTGCATATTTAATTAGTCAAAAAGATTACAAGTTTTTTTCAGCATTTTCTTCAAAATTATATATCGGCTTTTTAGGGTGATCAGATTCACTAAATGAGTAAAAACAGCCACAATACTTTTGCATATAATAGTGCTTACCCCTGGAAAGTTCCCGTCCCTTCCTGTAAAGCTCTCTGAAATCCTCATAATAAAACTGTATTCCGTACTTATCGGCAATAGCCTGTCCCATGCTTTTAATAAGCTCATGGTCTTGATACGGGCTTATTAACAAAGTTGTGGTAAAAGCACTGAAAGAATTTTCTTTTGCGAATTTCGCAGTTGCATTGAGTCTCAACGAGTAACAGGTATTACATCGAAGAAGCTTATCATTACCAAGACTTTTTTTCCAATACTCCAATTTGTAATCATCATGGTAATTTACATTAAGATTATATTCATCAGATAATTGAACTACCGATAGCTTTCGCTTTTCATACTCTTCCAAGGGATGAATATTGGGATTATAAAAAAACCCTTCAAATGATATGTCATAATCAATTTTAAACTTATCCACTATAGCAACGGCACAAGGCGCACAGCATATATGCATTAATAGTTTCATAATTATACCTTCTCACAGAAAATCATTCCGTCTTTTAAATCATGACCGCAAGCATACTGTTGGGGTGTCATTCTTTTACAGGATTCAGCCTGAATCTCTCGGATGAGCAAAGCTCCGTCCCCTGTTTTTACCCACATGTCACGGGATAATAATTCAAGAATTGTTCCGGGAACAATATCCTGATTATTTATCTTTTCATGTAGATATTCAGGAATATCAGCCATTCTGGAACAGCAAATTTTAATCCTTTTACCACACATTATTGATTGAGCTCCCGGCCATGGATTAGTTCCGCGAATCCGGTTGTGAATAGCCAAGGTTGGCTGAGACCAGTCTATTAATCCTGTTTGTTTATCTATTTTTTGGGCGTAGGTAGCCTGACTTTCATCCTGCTTTATCCTTGTTAATGTTCCGTTTTCTAAGGCTTTTATAGTCTTTATCAAAGTTTTAGCACCTTGTTCTGACATAATGTCGTGTAGTTCACCTGCTGTCATGTCAATAGTAATATCTACTTCTTCCTTCAGCAAAATATCACCCGTATCCAAGCCCAGCTCAGTAAACATTGTAGTTATACCGGTTTTTTCATCTCCGTTAATAATTGCCCATTGTATGGGAGCTGCTCCTCTATATTTGGGCAGCAGTGACCCATGAACGTTTATAGTTCCGTATTTAGGTATATCCAATAAGCTTTGTGGCAATATCTGACCGAATGCACAGGTAACAATAAGGTCCGGCTTTAGCTCTGCGATTTTTTGTATCATTTCCGGTTCCTTTGACAGCTTTACTGGCTGATATACAGGTATATTATTAGCTCGCGCATATTCCTTTACGGGAGGAGCCTGAAGTATATGCCCTCTGCCTTTAGGACGGTCTGTTTGTGTAACTACACCTATTACTTCGTAATTGTTATCTATTAATGCTTTTAAAGAAGGCACCGCAAAATCAGGGGTACCCATAAATAGTATTCTCATTTATATTCATTCCTTTTTGTGAATTCTTTTAAAATTTAATCCTACTAATGAATGATAATATGACTTTAATCTGCTTCCTTCTCACATTCAACGAATTCTATTACCTTTTCATCGAATAGTACACCATCTAAATGATCCAATTCATGGCATATGCAAATGGCCTTAAGCTCTGTTCCTTCGGTTTGAGTCTTCTTTCCTTCTCTATTCAGGTACTCTACCACAACTCTTTGGGGGCGTTTTACTTTACCGTATACTCCGGGTACACTTAAGCATCCTTCGGCCTCGATTTGTTCACCCTCTGACTCGATTATAACGGGATTAATAAGCTCAATAAGCTCATCACCCACATCTATAACAGCTATTCTTTTGAGAATACCTACCTGCGGTGCAGCCAATCCTACCCCGTTGTCAGCATACATTGTTTCAATCATATCATCCAGCAGCTCAAATACCCGGCTGTTTATTTCCTTTACTTCCTTACACCTTTTATTTAATATTTCGTCTCCCTTTTTAACAATATTACGTATTGCCATATCTTTACACCTCAAAATAAAACTGCCTATAAATCTCAAGTTCTTACCAATATGTTATATATTATACCATAAGCTCAGACATAGCAATTTATTACTATGTGCCGACGAAGGCGGCATGGTCTGCAAAGCAGGCCTACCTGCTTAATGATTCAATGCTCTCGGGTACCCGTTCGAAATCTTCGATTTCGTTAACGGGTGAGGTTATTATATCATGCCGGCGGGGTCGATATCCACACTAATATCGGTACTGCCGGTTTTCACCTTTGGAAACATATCCAGAGCTTCGTTCATAAGTTGCACTAATGTATTAATTGAGCCGGTTTTTATTATAATTCTCCACCTATATCTGTTTCGTAATATGAATATCGTTGAGGGCAGTATATCTGAGCACTCAAGCATACTTTCTTTGCTGTACTTTTTATGGATTTGAGTACTTAACGCCGACAATGAATCCTTCGCATCATTCTGATTTTCACCTGAAACAATAATAACACCAATATGGCAAAAAGGCGGAGAATTCATAATCTTACGCATTTCGATTTCTTTTTGATAAAAAGCTTCATAATCCTGTATCTTTGCTGTTTGTATGGCATAATCATCAATATTGTAGGCCTGAAGAATTACTCGGCCCGGTTTTCCCCCTCTTCCTGCCCGTCCCGAGGCCTGTGTTATCAATTGAAATGTCCGCTCACTTGCTCTATAGTCATTGTTAAACAATGATGCATCTGCAGAAAGTATTCCCACTAAGGTAACTTCCGGAAAATCGTGACCCTTCGCCACCATTTGTGTTCCCAATAGTATATCGGCTTCTTTATTGCGAAATGCATCCAAAATCTTTTTATGTCCTTGCTTTCCGCTTGTGGTATCCATATCCATACGAAGCATTTTAAACCCCGCAGGATGGTTCTTAAGCTCCTCTTCAACCTTTTGTGTACCTGTTCCGAATGCTTTTATCTTTTTACTTTCACAGTTGGGACAGACTTTCCGGATAGGCTCTGAATAGCCGCAATAGTGACAAATTAATTGTTTATCGTGGGTATGTACTGTTAAAGATATACTGCAATTAGGGCATTTTGAAGTATAACCGCAATCCCTGCATAACAAAAATGAGGCGTATCCCCTCTTATTAAGAAAGAGAATACTTTGCTCCTGGCTGTTCTTGTTTTTGACAAGCTCTTCTTCAAGTTTTCTGCTTAAAACTGCTCTGTTTCCTTCCTTCAATTCCTCTCTCAAATCCACTATAATGGTTTGAGGTAAAGGCATAGAATTTGGTCTGTTTTTCATGGTTAATAGCATGGTTTTCCCGTTTATGGCACGGTAGTATGTCTCTATTGACGGAGTAGCCGAGCCTAGAACCAAAAGAGCTCCGTTTATATTGCATCTGGCTCTGGCTACATGACGGGCATCATATTTAGGGGTATTCTCCGATTTATATGTTAACTCATGCTCTTCATCAATAATAATAATTCCTATATTCATTAAAGGGGCAAAAATAGCCGATCGGACCCCAATCACCACATCTACTTCCCCTGCTTTGATTTTTCGCCATTGGTCATAGCGTTCTCCTTGGGATAACCTGCTGTGCTGAATAGCAACCCTGTTACCGAAGCGGGCCGTAAAGCAGCTTGTCATCTGTGGGGTCAATGATATTTCCGGTACCAGCATTATTGCTGTTTTTTGTTTTTTAATTACTTCCTCAATAAGCCTGATATAAATTTCTGTTTTTCCGCTTCCCGTTATTCCGTGAATGAGTATTTCGTTAAGCTTATTTTCGTTTAACAGCGGTACTGCTTCTTTTAGTACTTTAACTTGTTCTTCGGTTAAAATAAGTTCTTTGGGTATATCGCATTCAAAGCTGTCAAAGGGATTTCTTTCTACTTCGATTTCAGTATAGGATATCCATCCTTTTTTTACCATACTGCGTATTGTTCCATGCGACACTCCGGATATCAGTAAAATATCCTGCAGTGTGCAAATTTCTTCTGAAAACAGAACTTCCATAACCCTTATGGGATGAATATTTTTTACTCTTCCTTCGTCAACCAGAGAATAGAATTCTTCTTTGCTGACTGACGGAATTACCGCCTTTACGGTTTTTTCGTTTACAGGCTGTTCGAAAAAGTCATTTTTTCTTATCAGTCCATGGTCAATTAAATATTTTACATCATCAGCATTTTCCTCAATCTTTGTAATCTCTTGCTCAGGCATACCATCCTTACTTTTTACAAGCTTGTCTATAATATTTTTTTGTGCCGGGCTGAGCTCGATATTTGTATCGGTATTTTGTGCCGCTAAAGATTCGGGAACTTGAAGCCAGCTTTGTCTTTTTAAGTTTACACCGGCAGGGATCATTAACCTTATTGCATCACCCCAGGTACAAAAATACCTTGTCCTCATCCATTGGACCAGCTTTATCATCTCAGCCGATAAAAGCGGGTTCTGATCTACAATTTGGGCTATTTCCTTAAGTTTTTTATCATGTTCGCCATCCCAAACCTCAATAATCCATCCCGATTTCAATTGATTTTTACGCCCAAAGGGAATTATAACACGCATTCCCGGTGCTGCTTTAGTTGTTTCATCCGATGATATTTTGTAGTGGTATAATTTATCGAAGCTTTTTGTCGCTTCAGAAAGAGCAACAGCCGCAAGCAGCATAGACCCGTTTCCTCCAAAAAAATGATTAAAGGCAGGATAAATTATCCCGCCTTTTAATATTAACATCACCCGTTACCGAAATCAAAGATTTCGAACGAGTCTCAAGCCAATAATAAAGGGATTTGTATAAAAATACAAATCCCACTAATTTAACAGGAATACTCCTTGTATACATATTCAGGAATACTGCTGATATCGCCGCTTATAGAAAATACAAACTGGGTATCAAATTTTTCCGATAATAATTTTAATTGTTCAAAGAAGTAATCGTATTGCTCCTCTTTCATTACAAAATCAGAAAGAGCATCAATATAAATGGTCTTAATATCATAATTTTGGGCAATCATGCCGCATATAAAGGAAAGCAATTGATCTAATGATGAAATGGGGAAATCAGAAATATCTACATATCTGATGGGGTGTTTAACATTTGAAATATAATCAATGCCGCGAATAATAAAAACTATGTCACCATTACAACTGTCGAGTAAAGCATTAGCACCGGCTATCAAGTACTTTGTCTTTCCTATGCCCTTGTTTCCATAAACAACCTTTATCATGGGTATCGTCCCCTTTCTTATTCTTTTTTACTGTTGTTGTTGTTTTCTTTAACAATCTCCAATTTGGATACTGAGATTTCATAGGCTACCCGTTCTTCAATTTCCTCTTCGGATACCTTTTTTTGATAGGTACGGCTTTGAATACGTCCCCATACCCGAATATTGTCTCCAATTTCAAAGCTACCTGCAAATCTCGCGTTTCTGCCCCATGCAATGCAGGGAATATAGTCTGATTTATTGTATGCTCTGTTGACGGCAAGTAAAATATCCGCAATTTCTCGTCCAAAAGGAGTTGTTCTGTACATGGGTTTTCTGCATACAAACCCGTTTAAACAGATCTGATTAGGGTTCTTATTTGTCACCTCCTCCTCTGAAATTTCAATTTCTCTTGCAAAAACAGTAAGCATAAGCTTATGACCGCTGTTGCTGTTAAAATTATTGTATGAACGAAATTGTCCTTCAATAACAAGATAATGAGTGTCCTCAATGCTATCCGGACTAACCAGACGCTCAGAAAACATTATCGGTATGTTGTCATAATTATCACTTAAACGGGGTACTTGTATATAAACTATGTAAAAGCCTTCACCATATACCTCGTGGCTAAACTCCGGACTGGATACTACCTTACCAACAAGATTTACGCTGTTGTTTTCTAAAGCCGAGATTCCTGACATTTAACACTCCAACCCCTCTCAAAGTCTTTCGTATTTTCGAACATGCTACCTGATAATTATTATTCAGAATCAAGTTCGTTTAGAAGCTCTTTTATTCATTATCATAAAACATTAGTAAAAGCATTATTTATATACAAAATATCGTCAAAATAAAAATATTTATTCAATTGAATCATATATTATATTTCACCAAAATAATAGGGGGTTAAACATGTTTTTTATGAATATTTATGTATTTATATAGTTTTGAACTATCTGACGTCTTTAATCTGCCTTCCGTCATATCGTATTTTGTATCCGTCCTTTAATAAAAGCTCTGAAACCTTTACGCATTGAAAACCGTTTGAGGTCAAATTTTCAAGAATATCGGGCAGTATTTCTTGAGTATATAATGTATCATTATGAAAAAGTATAATGGATCCGTTTGTGGTTCTGTTTGTTACTCGTTTTAAAATATCTTCTTTAGTCATGCTTTTTTTCCAGTCAAGGGAATCAACATCCCATTGGATTGTTTGGTATTGAAGATTTTTAGCGACTTTTATTGTAGTAGAATTATACTCACCATAAGGAGGTCTGAACAGGCTGATTTTTACTCCGGTGATCTTTTCAAGTATATCCGTGCAAAGTAATATTTCCTCTTCTATTTTTTCCTCGGGTATTTGGGACATATGTGCGTGAGAATAACCATGATTTGCAATTTCATGTCCTCTGTCAGAAATTAGTTTTACAGTATCGGGATATTTTTGTGCCCATAATCCGACAATAAAAAATGTTCCCTTGGCTTTGCATTCATCAAGTGTGTCAAGTATATCGGGAATATCTTCTGCTCCCCATGCACAATCAAAAGTTATTGCGCATTTTCTCTCATCACATTCTACCGAATAAATCGGTATATTCTCATTATATTGTTTTGATGCTTGGGCAATATAATCCTTTGCGGTGAACAAGTTAATCATTACGAGAATTATAAAAATAATTAAAAATAGTATTGGCACCAGGTTCTTAGTGCGGACAAAGAAAAACCGCATACATATTCCGCCTTAATAGCATGCTTCTGATATGAATTTTATGCTTTTTTACTTTACTTATGCATAAGATAAAGGTTTGATAATGAGTTAAGCTTTAATTAAGAAATATACATATATTTTCCTGAAATACTCTTTTTAACAATTCCTCTGAACTCTAAGTCCAATAATATCTCATATAAATCAATTAAATGAATATTAGTTTTATCCGATAATTCTTCATCGAAAAGGTCTTCAATTTTTAAAGCAGAAATAACCTTTTTTCCCTTCTCTCCAATCGTTATTGATCCCCGCTTCCCTTTTCCTTTTTTTTTCTTTTCAAAAGGTACGGTGCCAAAGCTTAGTTCATCTATTATATCCTCGGAATCCAGTACTATTTTTGCTCCATCCTTAATTAATCTATTAGTGCCCATACTATTATAATTATTTATATTTCCGGGTATGGCAAATACATCTCGTCCTTGCTCCAATGCGCAATTAGCAGTAATCAGAGAGCCGCTTTTTAAACCAGCCTCAACCACAAGAGTTCCTAATGACATTCCGCTAATGATCCGGTTTCGGCAAGGAAAGTGAAGGGTTGACGGCGGACTGCCCGGTGGATACTCTGATATTACTGCCCCGGTTTTTATTATCCGTTCCATTATACCCCTGTTTTCAGGTGGATAAATAATATCAACACCACATCCCATAACTGCTACTGTTTTCCCTTCTGCATCCAGAGCTCCGCTGTGAGCCGCAGTATCAATTCCTCTTGCCATACCGCTTACTATAACAATGTCTGACAGGGTTAATTCAGATGCTATTTTAAACGCTGTTTCGATACCATAGCCTGAGGCTTTTCGTGAACCTACAATTGCCACAGCATTCTCCTTTGGTATACTGCCACGCGCATATAGTACCAAAGGAGGATCAGGAATGTATTTTAGCATTTCAGGATATTCATCATGAGGAATGGGTAATATTCTGATATTTTTTTCAGAGCATAATTCAATTATATTTTTTATATCTTGACTTAATATATCACTATGAAAAGCCTCATATTGTTGCTTGGTGAATCCTGCCCTTAATAGGGTTTCCTTATTGGCCTCAAATACATTTTTAGCTCCGCCTAGTGCAGTTATCAGGTCTATTTTTATAGTGGTTCTCAGATTCTCTATCCTGCTCAGCCTCAACCAGTATTCCAGCTCTTTATCCATGTTTACTCCTTATACTCTCAATGCCCGATCAAGAGCCCTGTATTGTATTGCCTCAGACAAGTGCTTTGAATTGATGTTCTCGCTAAGTTCCATATCAGCAATTGTCCTTGCTACCTTTAAAATCCTATCGTGAGCCCTGGCACTTAAATTCAAAGTATCAAAGGCATTTCTCAATACTTTTTTCCCTCTTGCATCAACTCTACAGAATTCTTTTATCATTGAACCCTTTAAATGGGCATTACAATAGATACCATACTTTTTGTAACGCTCCTGTTGTATTTTTCTGGTACGGTTCACCCGCTGTTTTATTTCTTCAGAAGACTCCTCAGCTTTTTCTTTTTCTATCTCAGTATATTTTATTGTGGGAACTTGAATATGTATGTCGATTCTGTCCATCAACGGTCCTGACAGCCGAGACAGATAATTTTCTGCATCTCGAAATGAGCAAGTGCATTTTTTTGTGTAGTCTCCATAATATCCGCACTTACAAGGGTTTGCCGCAGCTACCAGCATGAACCTGCAGGGATAGGTCACAGAAGAATTTACTCTTGAGATATTTGCGATACCATCCTCAAGAGGTTGCCTCAATACATCCAGTGCTCTGCGCGGAAATTCAGGTATTTCATCTAAAAAGAGAACTCCGTTATGAGATAAGCTTACTTCACCGGGCTTAGGATGACTCCCACCGCCAATTAGACTGGCTGAACTGACTGTATGATGAGGCGATCTAAAAGGTCTTTCATTAATAAGTGTTGCTTTTTGAGTGATAAGGCCCGATACACTGTATATTTTAGTGATTTCCAACGCCTCTTCAAAGCTTAAATCAGGTAAAATGGTAGGAAGTCTTCTGGCAAGCATTGTCTTTCCGGATCCCGGACTCCCAATCATAATTAAATTATGCCCTCCGCTTGCAGCTACCTCCAATGCACGTTTTGCGTTCTTCTGGCCTTTTACATCTGAAAAATCATCAGAATATGTACAATGAGAAGGCATAAATATTTTCTCGTGTGTCTCAAATCGTAGCCGATTCTCACCGGTAAAATGATCTGCAGCTTCCCTGAGAGTTCTGACAGGGTATATTTCAAGTTCTTTTACCACCGAAACCTCATCAGTGTTTTCCTCAGGTACCATCAGTTTCTTAAAACCAAGCTCCATTGCAGCAATCGCTTTGCATAGCATGCCCGATGAATGCCTTATACTACCATCCAAAGCCAGTTCTCCGGCAATCATATAACCATCTATAGCATTTTGCGGAATTATTCCTGCAGCGACCAGAATACTCAATGCCAAAGGAAGATCAAATCCCGAGCCTTCCTTTCTTGTATCTGCAGGTGCCATGTTCACTGTAATACGCTTAACTGGATATTGAAAACCGGAATTTTTTATTGCTGCTTTTACCCTTTCTCGGGCCTCTTTTACCGCAGTATCGGCTAAACCCACAATATCAAACGCAGGGATGCCATTGGATATATCCGATTCGACCTGTATATGAAAACCATCTAATCCATTTAGCCCGCAGGTAGATACTTTGCTGAACATAAAAACCTCCGAAATAGAGCATTTCTTCGGTGTATATTCTAACATAAGTTACTTATTTTAACAAGTTATAATCTTTTTACTTATTTTCATAATATATGTGTGAGCTTGTACTTATGCTTCAGCAACATTGCATAATTACCTGAAGGTACAAACCCCAGCCTTTCATAGACACGACCTGCATCATCATTACTGTAAAATAGATTTGGCGTTTTATCATCATTTATTATATCTTCACATATACAGCTAACCACCAAGGAAGCAAGTCCTTGCTTGCGATACTCACTCCTTGTTACTACGCCACCGATAGTGGCGTATTTTGATGATTCAATTGTTGTATAGGCCTGTGAGGCAATTATACCGTTTCTTCTTAATACAAAATAGCGGCAAACTCCCATCTCCATCCGCCTTCTGATGCCTCTTTCAATCTCCTCGAAAGAATGATAAAATCTTGAAAATTCGGGAATACTGAAAATGAGCTCTGCCAACTCCATACAGTCCCCAAGTCCTGCCTTTTCAACCATCGAACAGGTTCTCAGCATATTTTTATTTTCCAAAACCATATGGGTAGAAGGCTCCAAAAACATATCATCGATTAATAATGAAACACCGCTTATAATATCTATTTGGCCCGATATAATTTCGGGTCCGAGAAATGCAACAAAGGAACCGAGCTCTTCTGCATCCAAAAAAGAACCCTCGCTATAAATATAAAGGCTGTTAAAGTGCCTCATAAGTACTGCAAGGGTGTTTTCACTGTTATCGTTATATAGCCAAAAATCTTGAAAGTCTTTCTCAAATCCGTATTTTTCAATATAAGACAAGAGAGTGGTATTAATACTCCCTCCCTTGTCCAGATAATCTACCACAGCTTCATAGTTTTCTTTTTCAGCTCTTTTTATCATTTTTTCCTCAGTTATCAATAAAACTTTTGTTTATCTTTCTAATATCGACCCCTACCTTATCAAGATACCTCTTCATCTTGTCAGTTTCAATAGGTC
>CAYWXN010000012.1:0-18984 GCA_964462075.1 uncultured Ruminiclostridium sp.
GGATTCCAATCGGAATGACAAGTAAATATAGTCTTATGACATTGATTTCAAAATTCACTACAAAGACTGTGGTTGTATATGATGGGACATTGGATTTTGCAGCTACAAATCATATTATGGCTGCAGAAAAGTATTCTCCGATTACTTATAAAGTAAATATGCTTGATGATTTATTCCTCATTGCATCTATGGTGTGGGTTATTATTGCTGTTGCCCTAATGATTTTTTCTATAGTTATTTATGTCATTACAAAATCTGAGTTAAAGGATGCCAGCAATTTACGGGATAATATTTATGTATCAGATAAAATAACTGCACCGGCTGCATACGGCGTTTTTCGTCCGAAAATTATTATTCAAAAAGGATTTGAGCTGATTGACTTACAATACATTCTGGCTCACGAAAGGGCTCATATTAATGGTAAGGACAATTTATGGCGTATCATCGCTATTTTCTCCGCCTCTGTTCACTGGTTCAATCCTTTTGCTTGGATGTTTTTAAAGAAATTTTTGGAGGAAACCGAACTTGCCTGCGATGAGAGAGTATTGGCAGACTGTGGTGAAGATGAGAAAAAGGCTTATGCAAAGGCTCTTGTTAATTGTGCCGAAAGCAGGAATATTTATGTCTCAGCATTCGGCGGTGCAAAAATAAGGTCACGCATTGACCATATTCTGTCTTATAGTAAACTGTCAGTCATTTCAATTATTAGCTTCACAGTGTTTGCTCTTGCAATAGGATATGTGCTTTTAACAAATGCTTCGTAAAAGGTGGATGATCTATGAAAAGAATTATTTATTATTCTTTTGCTTTAATGCTACTCATTCTTTTTCTTTCGGGTTGCGGCAAAGCACCAACGCCTGATGAATGGGATGACCTAAAAGAAGCGGCTGATAATTATTCTTTGGAGGATGCAAAGCGTAACGGTTATGTTGTGATAGCGGACGGCGATGTTGCCTTTGGAGAAGATATCTGGCAGAATTTTTTTAATTTGTCAGCAAAAAAGAGGCCTTGTAAAATACGCGTAGTCCACTACTACACAGACCCTTCACATGATGATCCGGCATATTATGAAAGCTTTAAAGACGATTACCCGGAAATGTATATATCAGAACTGGTTTTCAACGGGGAAACATTCATCGTACGGCATTATGAGGGGGAAAAGTATTATGGAACGGAATACAAATATCTGATGAAGTACGAGGGAGAAGCCGAATCACGCGAAGCCACCTACACTTCATATGTAAGATATGTATTGGTAAATGATGACACAGTAACCTGGGACGAAATAATGCATGGAATGATTAGCGCCATAGCCGATGATTATATACCCCACAAAACGATATACACCGATTTGGTTTTAAAGGAGGAATATAAGTGACAAATTTTAAAAAGTTTTACTTATTTTCAGTGATAGGAGTCTTTATAGCATCGTTTTATCCCCTGTATATGGGCGTTAAGGTAGTTGTAGACATGTTACGGGCTGGAACTGTTTTAGCAGAAAATTACCCGAAATACATTATTCCATATACGCCTATCAGTTTAGCAGTTATAATCGCTGTCTTACTTTTACCGCTTTTAATGAAATATACTAAAAAATTCGCATTGGCAGCAGCATCCACATTATCTCTCGTCGCCTTTTTTGTATCAGAACTGCTGCTTGAGAACAAGGTCATTGTAACATCGACTGTTAAGACAACCCTTGAGAGTTGGCAAATGTTTATGTGCTATGTGCCGCCAGATGGTTATCAGACAAGGACATGGCGGGCAGTTGATGTACTGATCGGAGATTATAGTCCGGCATTCAAAATTCATTTTTATATTATTTCCTTGATTTTAATACTTGCTCTTTTGAACTGTTTTTACGGCTTTGCTCAAATGATTATTACCAAAAATAAAAGCAGACAAAAAGCACTGGTGATTCAATCGGTATCCACAGCTTTGTTTCTCGGCCTTTGTATTTTAGCCTGTTTTACCGCATTTTTCAGGGACGGAGAAATTACAGTATCTGCTCTTTCAGCGTTACTTATGAGTTTATTCTTCATCGTGTTTGGTGTAACAGCAGGCGTATATGTAGGTTCATTTCTGCTTGAAAAGAAGAAAACGTTTTCAGTACTGCTACCGTCAATTGTGGCATCAGTGGTTACACTTATTATGTATATCGGTGAGATGATTCTGCTGAGCGGTCATCTTTACCGTTTCGGCTCCAGATTATTATTTGATGGACTTAATGGTATTGTACTGGCCCCTATAGATATACTGGTCATTATAGCGTCAGGCTGTATAACTTCAGCCATATGCTTTACTTTAAGCAAACCGTCTAAATGTGCCGAAACATAAGAACAGCTTTATTACCTATCGTGACACCCTTTGATTTTTTTACCTGGTGATCATAAAAATAATATTTTTACGATTACCAGGTAATTCACTTTTTTATAACACTTCCGTTTTTCTCAATTTTACGGGAAATAATGAAAGTACTGTACCAAACGAAGGAATTACATGTGGTACCGCGAATTGTGATTAGGGCGCATTTTTATTGAAACAGTCTGTTCGACAGACAATTTCTCTGTTATAATTATCATACTCTAGTCCCACTTTTTTTGTTATTAATGCATATGTGTTTTCTTTTTGTTCTGTCAAATAAAGAACCATGCGAAAGCTGGTTTCAAATAATTCTTCAAGGTATATAGCAGTTTTTCTCAAGGTAAAGAATGGGATATTAACAAATGTAGATGAATTATTAATAATAATTAATTCTCCCCTTGGAATATATAAATGATTAAACTGTATAATGGAAAACATGGAATACAGAATAAAAAGATTGGAGGGTAACATATGGAAAATATTAAAAGCAAATATAAATTTGCGGTTTTGGGTGCGGGACATGGAGGTACTGCCATGGCGGGGCATCTTTCGCTGTTAGGTATCGATGTAAGCCTCTATAATCGCGGTGAGGATAGAATTAGGGCAATAAAAGAAGGAAAAGGTATAGAAATTCTATCAAATAGTGATAGTATTCCTCATGGGTTTGCTGAATTGAAAATTGTCACTTCAAATATCAGTGAGGCCATTCAGGGACGGGATGTCTTAATGGTGGTACTTCCTGCGACAGGCCATAAGTACATTGCTGAACAGCTTGTGCCGTATCTTGTAGATAATCAAATTATTGTTTTGAACCCGGGAAGAACGGGAGGAGCGCTTGAGGTGCTGAATATATTACAAGAAAAAGGTTGTAAAGCCGATGTTATCGTGTGCGAAGCGCAGACCCTTCTTTATGCCAGCCGATCCATAAATCCTGCCCAAACTCAGATTTTCCGTATTAAAAATAGTGTTCCTGTGGCCGCTATTCCTGCCCATCGGACTCCTGAAGTTATCAAAGTACTTCGTACAGCATTACCACAGTTTATACCGGGTGACAATGTAATAAAAACCAGCATAAATAATATCGGTTCCATTTTTCACCCTGCCGTCACTGTGCTGAACGCAGGTAGGATAGAGAGTACCAATGGTGATTTTGAATACTATACAGAGGGAATAACTCAATCAGTTGCAATGATTCTGGAAAAAATGGACAAAGAGAGGGTTTGCGTTGCCGAGGCGCTGGGGTTTCAGGCAATGACAGCCCGGGAATGGTTGTACATGGCCTATGATGCGGCGGGCCGTACGCTTTATGAGGCAATGCGAAATAATCGTGGTTATGATGGAATTATGGCACCAAAGACAGTTATGACCAGATACATTACTGAGGATGTACCTATGAGTCTGGTTCCTATTGCATCCCTTGGAAGGCTTTGTGGTGTGCCTACTCCTATAATCGATTCTATTATTATGCTGAGTTCTATACTCCATGATGTAGATTATTGGGAATGCGGACGAACGGCTGACCGGATGGGACTGACGGGTATGACCCTACGAGAAATACGAAGCTTTATCACAGAAGGGAAAAGGAGTAATTAAAGGAGATTATAAATGAAAGGGAAAATTATTGCAGGTGCTATAGGTAACTGTGTTCATGTTGCGGGAGTGGTGAGATTTCTGAAGTTAGCTCAGGAATTAGGTTACGAGACACGATTCTTGGGAGCGGCTGTTCCGATAGACGAGTTCATACGCGAGATTCAAGCTTACCAACCTGATATTGTAGGATTAAGTTACCGATTAACACCTGAAGTGGCTGAAAAGCTCTTTATTGATTTTAAAACAAAAATGGGCGAGGATGCAATAGCAAAGTATCGATTCGGATTCGGAGGTACACCGCCGATCTGTCGAGTGGCTGAAGAAACAGGAATATTTGAACGCTGTTTTACAGGTTTGGAAAACACATCGAAGGTCATGGAGTTTTTGGGATGCGATGAAGGCATCTGTGTAACGAGGCAGAACAGCGATAACCTGATAGAAAGAATGGAAGCGGCAAAGCCTACACCATTACTACGCCATCATTTTGGTCTCCCTGATCTGGAAAAGACAATACAGGGGATTCGTACTATTGCTCAAGCCGATGTACTGGATGTGATTTCTATCGCACCGGATCAAAATGCTCAGGAATCCTTTTTCAGACCTGAGGAAATGGATCCTATGCAGAGTGGTGGCGGAGGTGTTCCCATACGCAACAGAGACCATCTGATTCGTTTTAAAGAGGCGAGCCAAGCCGGGAACCACCCGATGCTCCGCATATACAGTGGCACAAGAGACTTATTATCATGGGCAAAACTATCAAAAGAGACTATTAATAATGCGTGGGGAGCTATTCCTCTATGCTGGTACAGCGTATTTGACGGACGATCAAAACGCACTCCTGAAATAGCTATAAAAGAAAATCAGGAAACAATGCGTTGGTATGGTGAAAATGGCATACCTCTGGAAGTGAATGAATCTCACCATTGGAGCCTTAGAGATGCTCACGATGCAATTGCTGTAGTGATGGCATATTTGGCGGCATATAACGCCAAGGCAATGGGAGTCAAACACTATGTGGCACAGTATATGTTTAATTCGCCGCCGATGATAACACCGACTATGGATTTAGCCAAGATGCTGGCGAAAATTCAGCTTATTGAATCGCTTCACGACAAAAATTTTACTTCGTATAGACAAGCGCGAGCAGGCCTTCTCCATCTGTCTCCCAGAGAGAATGTGGCTAAAGGACAGTTGGCTGCGTCTACCGTGCATGCCCTCCAGATTCAACCACAGATTATTCATGTGGTAGGATACTGTGAAGGCGATCATGCCGCAGAAGCAAAAGATGTGATAGAAAGTTGCGAGATTGTTCAAGGTGTCATTCAAAACTGTGTTACAGGCAATGCTGATTCTAAGGTAGATCCTGACGTCAATAATCGCAAGGATGAACTGCTTAGAGAAGCCTCCGTAATTTTGAAGGCCATAGCACAGTTAAGCCGGATGATGGGAAAATCCCCGGATAAAGATCCTTTAACCGATCCGTCGGTATTGGCAGAAGCTATCAGAGTGGGAATATTAGATGCACCGCATTTGAAAGGGAATCCTTATGCCGCAGGTCAGCTGGAAACTCGCTGTATAGGGGGCGGAATTGATGCATGGAGCAAACAGGAAGAACGAAGAATATTAGAAAGTGAGAGATTATCAAAATTCATCAATATTGTATGAGACAAAATATTATGTTAAAATACGGTAGGTACCTGAGTTAGTATGTAATCATATAATCATATAATCAGGTAGTTTCCTAATATGAATAGTTCAAAGAACATAATTCGTAGCATGGCAAGGACTATACCATATTGGAAGTATTATTAAAATTGTAAGGAATAGTATGGTAATGAAGAGTAGTGCGGTAAAAAAAATAGCGGTAAAAAACAGGTATCTTATTCTTGGAATGGGGATGATCATTCAGCTTTGTGCGGGCATAATTTATATGTGGAGTGTGTTTAAAGGGCCGGTTTCAACACATCTTTCATGGGATCCGGCTAATGCGGCAATTACGTCATCGATTATGCTTTCTACATTTGTTCTCGGAATTATAATCGGTGGGCGCATGCAGGATAAATATTCACCCTCACCTGTTGCATTGGCAGGAAGTGTTATTTTAGGCTTGGGAATGATTTTAAGTGCATTTACGCCCCAGTCATCACCGTGGCTTATATATGTTTTTTACGGTATAATCGGCGGATTCGGAGTTGGTTGTGTTTATACTACAACTGTATCGGTAGTTCAAAAGTGGTTTCCCGACAGACGCGGATTTGCCACAGGTATGATGGTAGGCGCGTTTGGCTTTTCTCTTGTTTTGTTCGCCCCGTTAACAAAAATGCTGCTGGCAAATTGGGGTGTACCAAAGACTTTTATATTTTTCGGCGTTTTATTCTTAATTATATGTTCAATCTGCTCGGTATTTCTTTCTAATCCGGAAGTAAAACAACAAGGTAATACACCGGTTAGTACACAAAAACAATTCACAACAAAAGAAATGCTTAAGACAAAAGAGTTTTATCTGCTTACGTTTTCAATGTTTTTCCTCTTGCCCGCGTATTTTATACTTAACCCATTGTTTATATCCCTTGGTATGGAGAGAGGGCTTACAGAGAATTTGGCGGCTTTCGGAGTAATGCTTACCGGGGTGGCCAGTGCCAGTGGACGTTTACTTACTTCATGGTTTTCTGACTATGCCGGAAGAAAAGGTGCCATAGTATTAATTTCGGTTATAACTCTTATAGCTGCGCTGGTTATGATATTTGCCGAAGGTGTGCTGTTTTTAGTGTGCATTGCAGCCATAGCATTTAGTTTTGGAGGTTCTGCAAGTGTGTATGCGGCTACGGCTGCCGATTTATTCGGCACTAAGCATATGGGACTTAATTACGGTTGTATTATGGTAGGCTTTGGTGTATCGGCATTAGCATTTCCTATCATATCAAATATTTTGAGTTCTATAGGGGTCTATACATATTCCTTTATAGTAGCAGCAGCAGGGTGTGTTATAACGCTGATTCTGGTTGCGTACTTAAAAATTCCTAAGAAGGTTAAAGCATAAAGTTATTACAATATTTATATAAACTATGGTTCTTTACTGGCAGATAGCTTTTCGGTTATCTGCCAGTATTATTTAAAAGCAAAACTAATAATTCATATTTCTTCGATTAATTAATTTGCAAACTGATTCTAATTGAACTCTAATTTATCTGATATGAGTGCCTAATAATTGTGTCCTACAATAAGAAATGTAAAGCTTAACAAGCGAAAATTAACGGAGGTGCTCATAAAATGGATATTAAATTAATCGATGAGTTTAGAAGAAGAACAAATGCAAATTATGACGAGGCGAAATATTATCTGGAAAGATTTAACGGTGATCTTCTGGAAGCTATAATAGCTTTTGAAAAGGAGAGAACAGGGACAGGATATCAGAGAAAAAGAGATTTCAGAGGCGGAGCAAATCGTCTGCTTAATGGGCTGACAAAAGTGGTACAAAAGCTTATAGATATTAAGCTTATCATAATAGATAGGACAGGAAGAGATTTCCCGATACCGCTGCTTTTATTATTGGTTTTAGGTCCAATATGGCATATACTATTATTTGTTGCAGTTGTTATGCTAATTATGGGTTATAAGTTCTTATTCCGTGAAATATCTGACCCAAATGTTAACGTGCAGAACTTTGTGGAGAAAATAAAAAACAAAGCCAGAGAAAGCAACTAAAGCGTTCAAGCTATACTGGGAGGTAATACTATGATTACAATAGAGCAGATCGATGAATTTAGAAAACGTACCCATTCAAGCTATGAGGATGCTAAATTTTTTCTTGAGAAAAACAACGGCGATATTCTGGACGCGATAATAGATTTTGAAAGAACCAAAACAGGCAAAGGATACAGCTATCAAGCCAAAAAGCAAAAAAACGAATTTGGCGAAAGGTTTGCCGAAATATTACAAAAAGGCTTTGATACCAAGGTAATTGTTGAAGACAAAGGATCAATCCTGTTCACTATACCGGTAATCTTGCTCATTCTGCTGATACCTCTTTGGGTTTTTGCACTATTATTCTTTATTCTACTGTCAACTTTGGGGTATAAATTTAGTATACGGGATGAAAAGAGTCGGAATGTAAATGTAAATTCTATTTTTCAGAACATCAATAATAAAATGAAAGACAAGGAAGTAAAAAAAGACAATACCAAGGATCAACAGAGCAAAGATCATGGTAATTCCGAAACACAGGTGACAAAGAATAGCAGCAGCCAGGTTCCGATGCGGACTGAAACCGATTTAACGACCGAGCCGGAGAATCAGGTATCAAAAAATGATCCCGATGAAGAAGAGGGATATAATGAATATACAATAGAATAAGGGAATACAGTACGCCCAAATAAAAGGTGCTTTCAGAGTGAGTTAAAGGATATAGCTTTAATCTCACTCTTGCGTTTATTTTTATCCGGGAGGTTTTATATTATGGCAGAAAGAATACTGGTTATAGAGGATGAAAGTAAAATAGCCCGGTTTTTAGAGCTTGAGCTTAAGCATGAGGGCTATGAGGTTGAAATTACATATGATGGAAGAAGCGGTCTTGAGAGAGCGGAGAAGAATGATATTGATTTAATTGTTCTTGATTTAATGCTCCCTTTAATGAGCGGAATTGAAGTATGCAGAAGGGTCAGGAAGTTTTCAGATTTGCCTATAATCATGCTGACTGCCAAGGACGATATTTCCGATAAAGTTACGGGATTAGATAGCGGCGCCGATGATTATGTCACAAAGCCTTTTGCGATAGAAGAGCTTCTGGCACGTATCCGAGTTGCTTTAAAAAGAAAGGCCATGTCTGCAAAGGAAAATATCGGCGAAACTATTACCTCGGGCAAGCTGGTTTTAAACAAAATGCAGCATAAGGTTACCTATGACGGAGAAGAGGTGTTTTTATCAAAAAAGGAATACGATCTCCTTCTCTATCTTATGGAGAATAAGGGTATAGTGCTGGACAGGGAAAAACTTGTCGAACATGTATGGGGCTATGATTTTATCGGGGATACAAATGTTACAGATGTTTATATACGGTACCTCAGGAGCAAAATAGACCAAAAATATGAGGTTTCTTATATAAAAACTATTCGCGGGGTAGGTTATATTTTTGAAGACCAAGAGTAAAGCGGAATCGAAGAAACATAATTCTTCATTGGCATCGAGAATATCGGCTTTTTACACTAAAATGTTTGCCCAATGGCTCTCTATAATTTTAGTGATTATTGTTATACTCGTTATCGGGTTTTCGATTTTTTCCAAGTATTATGAAACCGAGCCCTCAATTGATATCATAGAACAACAAATCAGTGTTGCTGGGCTTGTTGATGTAATACAGTCAAATAATGACAGTTTATTCTCTTTAATAAACACAGACGGGCAGATTATTGCATCGTCAAACAAACTTATTTCAGAGAATTTAGATGTATATAATATCGATTATGTCGGAGCCCAGATTAATGGCAATAAGGTTTATGTTTCCTTTGTAAAACACTATTTTATAGAGGATCAGAATCTAAAGCTGATAACATATTTTGATACTACCATTATATTGATTGAAATAGCGATTATTGGCGCTCTAGCCGTTTTGCTGTTTTTAATTTCTGTACTGACGATTTATGTGCAAGGTAATTATTTGACCAGAAAAACCTTTAGATTGCTGGACGAGTTCATCGAAAAGGCAAATAACATTTCATCACAAAATCTGAATCTAAGGCTGAATGTAAGCAATACCACCGATGAGCTTATAGAATTATCCGTGACCTTTAACCGTATGATGGATCGAATTGAAAAGGCTTATGATAAACAAAAACAGTTTGTCTCCGATGCATCACATGAGCTTCGTACCCCTATTGCAGTAATACAGGGCTATGCCAGAATGCTTGACAGATGGGGCAAGGATGACAAGGATATTCTGCATGAATCAATCGAAGCCATAAACAAGGAATCTAAAAACATGCAGGATCTTGTGGATAAGCTTCTTTTCATTGCCAGAAATGATAAGGATACAATGGTTCTTATCATGGACAAGTTTAATATGAGTGAACTAATGGAAGAAATGGTTAAAGATACCCTTATGCTGGAAACTAAACACAATATAGAGGGCCAAATAGAGCCGGGCATATTTGTTAATGGCGACAGGGATAGAATTAAGCAGGCCTTAAGAGTATTTGTTGATAATGCTATAAAATATACTGATCCCAGTGGCAATATTACCCTGCGTTTAGAGAAGGATGACAAGTTTGCGGTTGCGGCAGTGATTGATAATGGTAAAGGCATTTCTGAAAATGATTTACCTAATATTTTTGATCGTTTTTATCAGGTTGATTCGGCAAGAGAGCGCGATAAGGGAGGGCATGGCTTAGGCCTTTCTATAGCCAGAATAATTGTGTTGCGTCACGGCGGTCGTGTTAAGGTATCCAGTAAACTGGGCGCGGGTACGCGATTCAGAGTTTATTTACCTCTGGAATAATGTCTTGCTTTATTTTTTTCTTTTAATTATCATCTGGCATTAGAATTGAAAAGGTCGGAGAATAATGATAATATATTCTTACTGTCTTAAAAAGGAGTTTTTATAATGACGAATTCCTCTGGTACATTATCGCGAATTATTCTTCCGTTGGCTATTCTATATTTTGTCTACACGCTGTTTGGGCCGACTGGAGGTATTGTAGGTCTTGTTATTCTCCTGTTGGTATATATTTATTTAAACAGATCGGTTTTTTATCAGAACAAGGCCGGCAAAAAGTATCATAACCGGGATTATGAAGGTTCATTAGCCGATCTTAAAGCAGCGGTAGCCATCGATCCGAAAAATGCCAAGGTTCGCGGGACTTATGCTTTTTTACTTATAAAAATGGGATATACCGATGAAGCTGCTATCCAGATTGATGAAGCTATTGCTAAGGTGAGGATTGAAAGTGATAAAAACACCATGATTATTACCAAAGCTTTGGTTCTATGGAAGCAAGGCAATATTGACCAAGCCATAGAATTGCTGGATAAACTTATAAAAACCTATGAAACGACCAATGTTTATTCTACTCTTGGTTTGCTTTATAATGAAAAAGGAGATAAAACAAAAGCACTGGAGTTTAATCTATTGGCAAAGGATTATAATAGCAGCAATCCGGCAATACTAGATAATCTTGGAACTTCCTATTTTAATTTGGGTGATTATGACAATGCCTTTGAGACCTATCAGGAGGCTATGAAACAAAAGCCCTCATTTCCCGAAGCATATTATAATTACGCAAAAATGCTTGAGCGTAATGGTGATTTAGAAAAAGCACTTTATATGTTAAGAACCTCGCAACAATTAAATTTTTGGTATACCAGTACAGTCAGTAAAGAAATGATTGAAGAGTATATAAATGAATTGGAAGCCAAGGAAAAGGAAATTGAGAATCAAAGGAAGGCTTCAATTGAGGCTAAAGAGTCGGAAGATCATACAGAAGAAAAGGATACAACAGATAGCTCCGATATTGATTAATATTAGGACCCGATAGTTTGAGGACAATATGGAAAACAAAAGAGAATATTACAAAGAATTTAATATAAATCCACAAATTATAGAAATGGTCAAAACAGCCGAGAATACTGTAAAGGAAAGCTTTGACCAAATCAATTATGTCAAGGAGCAAAACCAGCTTAAGGTGATTCGCGCTATGCAGCGTGAAAGACTCAGTGACACCCATTTTTCAGGCACTACCGGATATGGTTATAATGACAGAGGCAGAGAGATTCTCGATGCTGTGTATGCCCATGCGTTCTCTTCCGAGGATGCTTTGGTTAGACATAGCATAACTTGTGGCTCTCATGCTCTATCCTTATGCCTTTACGGTATTCTGAGGCCGGGAGATGAGCTCCTCTCAATAACCGGCAAACCATATGATACGTTGGAAGAAGTCATCGGTATCAGAGGAAAAGAAGGTTCAGGCTCGCTTAAGGATTATGGGGTAACATATTCCCAGGTGGAGCTTAATAACGGACTTATTGATGATCAAGCAATAATTAAGGCTATAAACAATAAAACCAGGCTTGTTTTTATTCAGCGTTCAAGGGGATATGCATGGAGACCGGCCCTTACCATAAGTGAAATAGAAAGAGTCGTAAAACTGGTAAAATCGGCTAAGAACGATGTTCTGATAATGGTTGATAATTGCTACGGCGAATTTGTAGAAGACCGTGAACCTACCGAAGTAGGGGCCGATATTATGGCAGGCTCGCTAATTAAGAATCCGGGAGGCGGAATTGTGCCCTCGGGGGGTTATATTGCAGGAAAAAAGGATTTGATTGAAAAAATATCTTACAGAATGACCCTTCCCGGATTAGGACGTGAGGTAGGAGCTACTTTAGGTAATAACAGACTAATGTTTCAAGGCTTCTTTTTGGCTCCGCATATTGTAGCCGAAAGCCTGAAAGGTGCTGTTTTTGCCGCACAGATTATGCAGGATCTTGGTTTTACAACACATCCCGGCCCGTTTGATCCACGATGCGACATTATACAAGCAATTAGATTTAAAAGCGAAAAAGAAGTTATCGCATTTTGCCGGGGCATTCAAAAAGGCTCACCTGTAGACTCGTTTGTTACACCTGAGCCATGGAATATGCCGGGATATGATTCGCCGGTAATAATGGCAGCAGGAGCCTTTATTCAAGGTTCTTCAATAGAGCTCAGCGCAGACGCACCTATAAGAGCACCTTACACTGCATATATGCAGGGCGGCTTGGTCTATGAGCACGTTAAACTGGGAGTAATGTGTGCCATTCAGGAGCTAGTTGACTATGGAGTGATAGTTCTGTAGTCTCATTAAAAAATACCGGAATAATACCGACATACTCCTTAAGGGAGCAAATACTAATGATTAACGAACTCGAAGAAAAGAGCAGGAAAAGAAAAATAAAACGTAGACGCAGAAGGCTTTTTAGCCTGCTGGGTTTTGTTTTATTGCTTATTTATATCCCTGCTATCTGGAAGTGGGTCTTTTCGGCTAATCATGAAATTAGTGTAATAAGAACAGCAACCTTGGAAATGAAGACTCCCATTGAAGGTTTGCTGATCAGAAAAGAGCTGCTGCTGCAATCCCCCGGCACAGGCGTTTTGTTTCCTGCCGTACAGAATGGGGAGCGGGTTGGTAAGGGTAATGAAATAGCTTCTTATATACAGTCAAGTATGCGTGAGGTAGTAGAAAGCTACAGGCAATCGGAAATAGATATTTTAAAGAGGGTAGTGGCTGAATTTGATAGTTCTTCGGGAACTAATCGGGAAATTTGGGAATCGACTATTGAGTCCCAGATTACCATGCTTACCGAAATATCAAACACCGGTGACTTAAGTGATGCACAGGAGATTCGGTTAAGCTTAGACCGGATATTGGAATCAAGAGCTCGTTCAATGCTTGAAGGCAATTCGGCACAAGACAGCTTAAAAAATGAAAAAAAAGAGCTGGAAAGGCTTCGCAGCAATGTCGCAAAATCAGTTATAAATGTTTACTCCCCGGAATCAGGAGTGGTATTTTACAAATGTGACGGTTTTGAAGAGAAATATTCCTACGAAAACAGATATAATATTACAGTCGAGGATATCAGCAAGACATTGCTCGAGAGCAGTTCATTGGAAAAAACACTTACTCCGGCCGAAATAAATGTAATTGAGAATGAGGCTTTTGGCAAACTCATTTCAAACGATGAGGCATGTATCACATTCAGCGTTCCTGAAAAACAGGCAAAGGAAATCACAGTTTCGTTCGAAAAAGCAAAAATGAACAACAAGGAATTGTCTTTAGAGATAGAAATTGAGGGGATTAAGGAGCGTATACCTGTTACATTGGAGAAAATAAGGGAAGCGAACCAAGGGGTACAGCTAATTACCGCAAAAATGACTAAAATGATTGAGAAAACCATGGATTACCGTGGGATTAAAGGGAACCTGGTAATAAGCAGCGTTACCGGTATGAAAGTACCTATAAGGAGCCTTTTTAACCTGAACACCATAGATGATACTGCTGATATAGCTATTGTGCAAATGGATAAGGCCAAATTCGTACGTGTTAAAATTATTGCCAGACAGGATAGCAACGCAATTATTGAAAATATTGATACCACAGACACCGAAAACAGTATAAATATTTTTGATGTATTCCTTGTAAATCCGAAAAATGTTGTGGAAGGTCAAGTGATAGAAAGATGAATATAGATAATAATTTAGTAGATGCAGTAAATAATGTTAAACAAAATATTCGTGACGCAGCTTTAAAATCCGGCCGAAACCCTGATGATATTTTGCTTTTGGGGGTTACAAAAACCGTTGATGTTGAAATAATGCAAAAGATATATGATTTGGGAATATCGCATTTTGGTGAGAACAGGGTTCAGGAATATTTAAAAAAATCCGATATTATCAAGAGAGAGTGCCATTGGCATATTATCGGAAGGCTTCAAACCAATAAGGTCAAATATCTTGATCAGCGTATTACTCTGATTCATTCTTTGGACCGTATTGACTTAGCCGAAGCAATCCAGATGAGAGGCCAAAGGCTTGATAATACTTTTTCGGTACTTGTTCAGGTCAATGTGTCCGGTGAGGGCACAAAAGCCGGGATTTACCCTGATGACCTTAGAAATTTTATTTTAAAGATATCAAAAATGGGTAATATCAGTGTAAAGGGATTAATGACCATAGCCCCTTATACCGAAGAACCTCAAGAGGTTCGATATATTTTTAAAGAAATTAAGAAACTAGCGGTTGACATTGAGAGGGAAAAAGTAGAAAATGTTAGTATGAAAGAGCTCTCTATGGGCATGAGCGGAGACTATAAAATTGCTATCGAGGAAGGTGCTACAATAGTAAGAATCGGAAGTGCCCTTTTTGGAGAAAGAGTTTATTAGCCACTTGGCTGGTGATATTTTACGAATGAAAACTGGAGGAAGATACTATGGCTAAATTACTTGAGAAGGTCCTGGATTTTGTTGGATGGGAAACTGACGCGGATCTTGAAGATGACATTTATGAGGATGAAATAATCGAAAGCACTCCTCATAGAGCAGAACGGCATACTTCCCAAAAAAGGAACCCTCAGGGAAAGGTTCTAAACATGAATAATAACAATAATCTAAAGGTTGTTGTTCTTTCACCTCAGAATATTCTTGAAGCACGCGAACTTTGTGACCATTTAAGGTCCAACAAGCCGATTATTATGAATGTAGAAGGTATCGATACCCCACTAGCCCAAAGAATGGTGGACTTCTTAAGTGGTGCCGTTTATTGCCTGGATGGGGATATTCAAAAGATATCGAGCGGAATCTTTCTTGCGACACCCGCATCTATTGAGATAACCGGTGATTTGAAAGATGATATGCATAATAAGGGCGTGTTTTCCTGGGTTAAATAATCATGAGACTATTGCATACTTTCATTATAGCGCTAATAGCAGTTATTAATGTAATGGAAGTTGTACTTGTCATAAGAGTATTTTGCGAGTTTAAACTAATGCGTAGGAATTCCGGACCGTTCCAGTATCTTCTTCTGATTACGGAACCCTTATTAAATCCCGTGCGTAAAATGCTCTCAAAAGGGAATAAAGATAAGCCCTTGAAATTTGATATATCACCATTATTTGTTATTATTTTACTTTATTTGATTAATACATTGTTAAAGAAATATGTATGATTATGAACGGGGGGCGTGTATTTGTGAATTTTGTTCCAAATGATCTCCAAAACATTGCCTTTAAAAAAGCCATGGTAGGTTATAATGTTCTTCAGGTGGAGGATGTTCTATTAAAGGTTGTTGAAGATCTTTCTGATTTAATCAAGGAAAATGCCAAGCTGAAAGAAAAACTTGAAGATAGTCAGGATAAGGTTAAGTATTATAAGACCATTGAAAATAATTTGCATAATAGCCTGATTATTGCGCAGCAGACCAGTGAAGAAATTGTTGCCAATGCAAGAGACAATGCTGATAATATTCATAAAGAGGCAGAGCTAAAAGCGCAGCAAATAGTTGAAGAAGCACACAAACAAGTTCTGAGCGTTAGGTTTGAATACGAAAATTTAAGACGCGAAGTAGTTGCATACAAAGCAAAAATCGAAAGCATAATAAAATCGCAGCTTCTAGTTATGGATAATTTAGAAGATATTCAGAAAACTGAGGATAAAACAGCTGTATAGCATGCCATAGTATATATATGTAATCATTGTTAGCACTCTCACCATGAGAGTGCTAATTCTGTCTTGACATTCTCTGACCATAATATTATCATATCTTTATAGAAGTACTAATAGGAGGTTTTTACTAATGATCAATGAAAAAGGTAATATTTCTATTCAAACAGAAAATATTTTTCCCATAATTAAAAAGTGGCTATATTCCGAGAAAGATATTTTTCTCAGAGAATTGGTGTCCAATGCTTCAGACGCTATAAGTAAGCTGAAAAAATTATCTGATATTGGCGAAGCAAAGCTTCCGGAAGACTATAAGCCGAAAATTACCGTATCGGTTAATAAAGAAAAAGGAACCCTTTCCATTTCCGATAATGGTATAGGTATGACAGATGAAGAGGTAAAGAAATATATTAATCAAATTGCTTTTTCGGGAGCAAAGGATTTTATAGAAAAATATAAGGATAAGACCGACGAACAGCAGATTATCGGGCATTTTGGTTTAGGTTTCTATTCAGCATTTATGGTTAGCAGCAAAGTAAGAATCGATACTCTTTCATATCAGGAAGACCAGAGTGCTGTAGCTTGGGAAAGCGAAGGCGACACCGAATATTCTATGGAAGGCTCCGAGAAAAAAGATATTGGTTCCACCATAACTCTATTTTTAGCAGATGATTCAAAGGAGTTTCTTGACACCTGGAAGATTCGCGAAATTTTAAGAAAATATTTTGCATTTTTGCAATACGAAATATATTTAATTGATGAAAACGAAAAGAAGGAAGAAAAACAGGAAGACGGGAAGGACACAGTAGAAAAGCCAATAAACAATACCAGCCCACTTTGGCTGAAAAATCCCCGGGATTGTACCGATGAGGAATATAAGAGCTTTTATCATGAAGTGTTTACCGATTTTAACGATCCTCTTTTCTGGATACACATAAATATGGACTATCCCTTTAATATGAAGGGTATTATATATTTTCCAAAGCTTAAGCATGAATTTGAGACCATGGAAGGCAAAATCAAGCTATTCTACAACCAGGTCTTTGTTGCTGATAATATTAAGGAGGTTATACCTGAATTCCTTATGTTATTAAAGGGCTGTCTTGACTGCCCTGATCTTCCGTTGAACGTTTCCAGAAGCTTTTTGCAAAATGAAGGCTATGTAGATAGAATATCAGCCCATATAACCAAAAAGGTTGCCGATAAGCTGCAGCTTCTGTTTAAG
The DNA here is from genome assembly GCA_964462075.1 of uncultured Ruminiclostridium sp. Lineage (GTDB taxonomy): Bacteria > Bacillota > Clostridia > DSM-8532 > DSM-8532 > DTU059. Next base: position 17,363 of record CAYWXN010000012.1, read on the forward strand.
AAGGACAGAGAGAGCTATGAAAAGTATTGGGAGGATATAAATCCCTTTGTAAAATACGGTTGTATAAGAGAGCCGAAGTTTTTTGAAAAGGTAAAGAATATTCTGATTTATAAGACCATAAACGGCAAGTTCTTAACTCAGGAAGAATACCTTGACGAGAATAAGGAAGCCGACAAGAAAATTTATTATGTAAATGATGAAAAACAACAGGCGCAGTATGTCCGTATGTTTAAGGATAACGGTATGAATGCCGTAATACTTAATACTATGATTGATTCTCATTTTATCAGCTTTATGGAGGCCGAAAACAGGGATGTTAAATTTATGCGTGTCGACGCTGACATTATAGATAACATGAAGGATGAGAGCAGCAAGGAAGAGGATAATAAGAATTTACAGGAAAAACTTGAAAAGATAATTAAAGAAGCTACAGGAAAAGATAAGCTTAAAATTAAGGTTGAGGGCTTAAAGAGCGAATCAACTCCTGCTGTTATCCTGCTTTCTGAGGAATCCCGAAGATTTAAGGAAATGAGCCGTTCCTTTGGAGGCAGTATAAATACTGCTGACCTGTTCCCGGAAGAAGAGACCTTGGTTTTAAACAGTAATAACGAAATGGTAAAAAGAATAGCAGGTCTTTTTGAGGAAGAGAACAGGAAAGAGGATGCATTAACTGCGGCAAACCATATTTACGATCTTGCTCTGCTTAATCACAGACAGCTTGAGCCTGATGCTATGGTGAAGTTTATAGAACGGAGTAACTCTCTTCTAATGAGGTTATTATGAGGCTAAAAGATTTCAGCTATGAACTACCAGAGAGACTTATAGCACAAAACCCGACTGAGAAACGTGATATGTCAAGGCTTTTGGTATTGAACAGAAAAAGCGATAACTTGGAGCATAAGCATTTTAAAGATATATCTGAGTACTTAGAATCCGGAGATTGCTTGGTAGTAAATAATACAAGAGTACTTCCGGCCAGGCTTTTGGGTGAGAGGGAGAAAACCGGCGGCAAAATAGAATTTGTACTTTTAAAACGAATAGAGAAAGACATCTGGGAAGTTATATTGAAGCCGGGCAGAATTGCCAAGCCCGGAAGCCGCTTTGTTTTTGGGGAAGGACTTATAAAGGCTGAAATTCTTGAAATTGGTGAAGAAGGAAATAGAATTGTAAAGTTCTATTATGATGGAGTTTTCGAGGAGGTTCTCGATAAGGTAGGAATAATGCCGCTGCCGCCATATATACACGCAAGCCTTGAGGATAAGGAACGGTATCAAACCGTATATTCCAAGATAAACGGCTCAGCGGCGGCGCCTACAGCCGGTTTACACTTTACTCATGAAGTATTTGAAGGCCTTGCCCAAAAAGGGGTTAGGGTTGTGGAAGTGACTCTTCATGTGGGTCTTGGTACTTTTCGGCCCGTTAAGACAGAGAATATTCTGGAACATCATATGCACAAAGAGTCTTATTCTATCAGACCCGAGGCTTGTGACATTATCAATCAAACAAAAGAAACAGGTAAACGAATTGTTGCCGTTGGCACTACCAGTGTGCGTGTTTTGGAGACCTCATCTGACGAAAGCGGAAAGGTCCTGCCGGGCAGTGGGGAGACAGATATATGTATA
>CAYWXN010000013.1:0-18728 GCA_964462075.1 uncultured Ruminiclostridium sp.
CCACTGTATAATGCAAATAGATTCAACGCTGCGCTTTACTTCACATTATTCTTATCTTACGTAATAAAGGCCTCCAAATGGTTTCTCAATAATCCACTACCATTGATTTGACGAATGCAAAAAATTCGCGCAGATAGCTGTTTAGAATAATTACCCTAGGTGTTGGCGCAGCAATGGCATACGCATCAAATCCAAAGCGACGGGCAAGAATCCGGGCGCGGAATACGTGAAAGTCGTTAGTTATAAATACTATTTTTTCAATTTTGTCATTTGGGAGATTCATTATTCTTCTGGAAAATTCAAAATTTTCTCTTGTGCTTGTGGATTTATCTTCTTTGAAGATTTTTTCTTCGGGTACTTTGCGGTTTATCAAGTATTCTTCCATAGCCAAGGCCTCTGAATAGGGCTCATTAGGCCCCTGCCCGCCTGAAACCACAATATTTACATGGGGGTTTTCTTTATAATATTCAATTGCCTTATCTAACCGTAATTTTAATGCTAGGGTAGGTCTTCCGTCAGGCCATATGCCAGCTCCAAGAACAATAACTGTATCCACTCTACCGGCCTGCTGCTTCCCGTGAGTATATGGATCTGCAATAATCAAGGCTTCCACCGTGATAAAGCACAAAGAGCAAATGATAAAAACAGCAATAAACGCTGTCCTCAATCCTTTATTCTTAATAATCGTGCCTTTGGTACGTAACAATAGCATAGAATATATAAAGCAACAAAGCCCGATAATAGCGGGCATTATAACACCAAAATTCCAATCGTTGGAATAATTATGCGCAGATGCTGTATTCATGAAAAGAAATATGCCTAATATTATAAGAAATGCGGCAAAAAACCATCTGCCGCCTTGCTTTTTATTCATTATATCCTTTATTTTTTCCCTTCTGTAATTTCAATAGCCTTGATTACAACATCCTCTAAAGGCTTATCATTCTCATTTGTCTTAACAGCCGCAATTTTATCAACTACATCCATGCCTTGGTAAACCTGGCCGAATACAGTGTGGACAAAGTCAAGAGTAGGAGTTCCGCCTTTTTTGTAAAGCTCTATTACTTCCTTTGTAAAAGGGAAGCCTAACTGCTCCATTTGTTTTAAAAGCTCTTCTTGTATTTCTTTGTTCTGAACTATAAAGAATTGACTTCCATTGGTGTTTTTGCCCGAATTAGCCATACTGAGGGCCCCTCTGTAGTTTTTAAGATCAAAAGAAAATTCATCCTCAAATGGTGTTCCCCAGATGCTTTCACCGCCATATCCGGTACCCAGAGGGTCTCCACCTTGAATCATAAAACCTTCAATTACCCTGTGAAATATAACGTTGTCGAAATAGCCGTTTTTTGCATGAGTTATAAAATTTTCAACTGTCTTCGGTGCTTTTTCGGGAAATAATTTGATTTTTATATCACCCATGTTAGTTTTAATCACTGCGGTGGTATCACCTTCTTGAGGAGCTGTAAATTGATACCCGGGAGTATACTCAACATCTCCGTAGCCCTCAACTTTAGCAGTTGTAGGAGTCGGCGAAACAACAAAATTCTCGGTCTGGCCTTTTATTTCATCTTCCGATTTACCGGAGCACCCGGCAAATAAAGTGGAACAAAGAATAATAAGACCGGCAGATTTTATTATATTAGCAATTTTCATTTATAAACCTCCAAATATATCTGTCTGCTAAAAAGCATGTTCCTCCATAATACGAACTAAAATATTATAGCACAAGAATTCGAATTTATAAACTGTAACTTTATCACAGAATAATCCCCGTAAAGCGGGTATATTATTATTAAAGAAATTACTTGTTAAGAGTTTTGAAGGGAGTTGCACATCAATGAATGTTAAACATGTTACAAAAAATGATTTCGATACAGAAATTTCAGGTTCAAGCCTACCGGTATTAGTTGACTTTTGGGCTCCTTGGTGCGGTCCTTGCCGTATGCTTTCGCCTGTGCTCGATGAATTGGCCGGTGAAATGAACGGTAAAGTAAAAATATTAAAGGTTAATGTCGACGAAGAACCTGAATTGGCCAGTAAATTCGGTGTAATGAGTATTCCTACCGTTATAGCCTTTAAGCAGGGAAAAGCTACAAATAAAGTTGTAGGTTTCAGAAGTAAAGAAGATTTCAAGAATATGCTCTGATATATTATGGATATTTCCGGTATTACTCCTCCATGGTTATTCCTTCACATTATGAGTTTTAAAAGACAGGTGAACCCTGTCTTTTTTTATTGTGCTGTGCTATTATGTGAATAATCGGAGGAAATATTATGCTTGATGAAAAAGTAAAGATGAATCTTAAAAAGGCTTTCCCATTTGTTACTGAATTAGGCGATAAGCAGGAAAAATTTTTTAATTCTCTTTATCGCCAGAAGTTGGAGTCGGGTATGATTCTACTGGACGAAAGCCGCGGGTGTTCAGGTGTTATTCTCGTTCTTTCCGGCATTATAAGGATTTATAAGCTCTCGGAGGATGGTAAGGAATTCACTTTATACCGCATTGGCAGAGGCGAAACCTGTGTGCTTACAGTAGCCTGCATGCTCGGTACGGGAGACATTCCATTTCCTGTCGCAGCTGCCGCCGAACAGGTATCCGATGTTGTGTTTATTCCAATTGAAATTTTTAAAAGATACTTTTTTGAAACTCCTTCAATTCAAAAATTCTTTTTTTCATCTATGTCTGCGAAATTTTATTCTTTATTGGGGATTCTTGAAAATGTTACATTTAAACGGACAAGTGATCGCCTTGCCGATTTTCTCATCACTAAAACCGCCGGCGGAACTTATCCTCTTTATGCAACTCACGAAACAATTGCGTCAGAGCTGGGCACTGCCAGAGAAGTAATAAGCCGCCTCTTAAAGGAAATGGAAGCTAAAGGGCAGGTATCCCTAAACCGCGGAAAAATTATTCTGCATCAGGGCAAAATATAGCTATATTGAATGACAGACAAAGACCTATTGAAAAATTGTTTCTGTGTAACATAGCCACTGATAAAATTTATGCTTAAATATATGATAATTTTGTTAAAATATTAGCCGCGATTTATTTTAGTATGAATACGAGGAGTGCTATCCATGGGAAAAAAGGTTTTAATTGTCGGCGGTGTAGCCGGGGGTGCTACTGCGGCAGCCAGGCTCAGAAGATTAGATGAGCATGCTCAGATAATTATGTTTGAAAGAGGAGATTATATTTCTTTTGCTAATTGCGGTCTTCCATATTTCATAGGAGATGTTATCACAGACGAAGAGCAATTAACACTCCAGACTCCGGAATCATTTAAAAACCGCCTGAACGTGGACGTACGAGTCAGAAGTGAAGTTATAAGAATCAATCGAGATAAAAGAACCATAGAAATCAGAGAATCCAACGGAAAAGTATATGAGGAAAGCTATGATTATCTTATACTCTCTCCCGGCGCTGAACCCATAGTCCCTCTTATTGAAGGTGCAAGAACCGAAGCGGTCTTTACTTTAAGAAATATTCCCGATACCTACCGAATAAAGAATTATGTCGCACAAAACAATCCAAAAAGTGCAGTAGTTGTGGGTGCCGGCTATATAGGAATTGAAATGGCCGAAAACCTTCATTCATTAGGACTTGATGTCTCAATTGTTGAACTTTCCGACCACGTTATTCAACCATTGGATTTTGATATGGCAGCTGAGGTTCACAAGCATATCCAAAGCAAGGGTGTAGCATTATATTTGACCCGTGGAGTAACAGGCCTCGGCTATAATAATGGATCTTATGAAGTAAAATTGAGCGAGGGGCCTAGTATCTATGCAGATATGATAATTCTTGCGGTGGGAGTAAGACCCGAAAGCAATCTTGCAAAGGATGCGGGATTAGAACTAGGGATTCGTGACTGTATAGTAACCGATAATCACATGAGAACAAGTGATCCATTCATCTATGCCGTTGGGGATGCCGTAGAGGTTGTAGATGTAATAACCGGCAAGAAGGTTTTTGTGCCTTTAGCTTCTCCGGCTAACCGCCAGGGACGTATTGTGGCAGATAATATTGCCGGCAAAAACAGTACCTACACAGGTACATTGGGTACAGCCATATTAAAGGCCTTTGATATGACCGTGGCAACTACCGGAAGTAATGAGAAAACCTTAAAAGCTGCCGGTATTGACTATGAAAAGTCCTTCACCTTCAGTGCATCAAATGCGAGCTACTATCCCGGCGCTACCTTTATGACAATAAAGCTGCTTTTTGAGAAAACAAGCGGTAAAATACTCGGTGCTCAAATTACAGGATACAAAGGTGTCGATAAACGTATTGATGTTCTGGCTACAGCAATAAAAGCCGGGATGAATGTCTTAGACATTACGAATATTGAGTTGTCCTATGCCCCTCCCTTTGGCTCGGCAAAAGACCCTGTTAACATGGCCGGTTATGTTGCATCAAATATAATCAATGGTGATATGAAGATTTTTCATTGGCATGACATGAAATCTCTCAATCCTGATAAAGTAACCGTTTTGGATGTCAGAACCGAGATGGAATTTTCTAAAGGAAGCATTGCAGGTTCGGTTAATATCCCTGTAGATAATTTAAGAGAGCGCATCTCTGAGCTTGATTCAAAAAGGCCGGTTTATGCATTCTGTCAGGTTGGACTTCGCGGATATATTGCTTCAAGGATTTTGATTCAAAATGGATTTGAAAATGTATATAATCTTTCGGGAGGATATAGGTTATATAAAATGGTAACAACACCGTTGAAGCCTTTTCGGGGCTTCGGGAAAAAGGCAGCGGGTGCCTCAGAAAAAAATACAGCAGACCAAAAAGCCATGGAACTCTCAGAAAAGGGCATCACATCTGTAACTGAGACTTAATAAGAATACAAGACTTTTTGACTGAAGAACGAAACAGGGAGGCATTACACCACCCTGTTTATTTATTATCCCATTAAGGCTTACCATTTTTTCTGATAGGTTCCACGGCACTTAGTATAGTAATCTCCGCGGCAATCATAGCGTTTATCCCATTTATCTTCCTTATCATCGTCCTTGTCATCTTTGTCGAACTTGTCGTCTTCTTTCTTTTCGAATTTGTCGCATTTGCATTTTTCCTTGTCCTTTTTATCGTCATCTTCGTCTTTATCATCCTCGACACATACAGGAATATGCTCGATTCTTACAACTTTGAAGGTAATCTTTACGACATCCTTTTCTAAAAGACTGCAGAATACTTTTTGGCCTTTGCATATGCTTTCGTCGTGTAAAAATTCCTTTTCACCTTCAACGAATGCTTCAAGCAGTTCAGCACTATCGGTTTTTTCAATTTTTTCGCAACCTATTGGTTTAATTTCAACAAATCCTCCAAAGGGAATCTTGAAGGTAATATGGTTTACCTGGCCAGTTACAACTCCGTCACAAACATCCTCCACGGTTTTGTAGGTTACGTTTTTCCAGATAAAAGCATTGAAAATTACCTTTCCCGGAATAACGTTTGCATCGGTAACAACTACCTTTCTGTCGATCTTTTCAATTTTAAATATGGCAGGATTGGATGGTGGAATAGTAACGTCCTTTTCGATAAAAAATTGTTCAGATCCCTTTCCGACTATAACAGGTACTTGTAGAATTTTCTTTTTCATTCTCTCACTCCTTTCTCTAAAGAATTTATGCTTGTCTTGTCGAACAAGCTCAATACATATTATTCATGCTAGTCCAAAGTTGCTACAACACAATTTGTTTTTTTTCAAACACCTTCGAAGAGCGGAAAACAACATATACACTGCATAATAAATTGGCCATGTGTTTAAAACTATATTGATAGAAAAACAAGAGAAAGGAATATAAACATATGGCTAAAAAGGGCATGAGAAGACCTGATCCGGAAGAGCCCCATGGTACGGAAAGTAATAAAAAGCAGCATTTTGACAAAAATGAAGTGTATCCTGTGCCTGAACTTCAGGGAAAAGCAAAGCACACAAAAGAGAAGGCAAATCCTATCCGTTTTGACGGAAAGAAAAATACTACATTTTCTGATTGATAAGATATTGTAATTGTGCCGCCGCTGTATATTTCTACCAATCAGGCTTCGCTGACGTAATTAAACGGCGTGGCTGCTATTAGTAGCAATTGTGAGCGGTGTAGCAAGCATTAAAAAGGGGAGCGTATAATTTATACCTCCCCCAAAAATAAAATATTTAATTATATAGAAAAATTAAAAACGAAACCCCATTATAATAATACCTAATAACATAGATAAAATAATGAAAATCGACATTATTGAAGCTACAAGCCGCCTGATTTTATTATTCATATACCTGACTTGCCTCCGTAAACAATAGCTTTGGACTATTTTATTGACCCGCCATATCCTATTGTAACTCTGTAATTATCAATTTTCAATCACAACGATTATAACCGGTTCTTATACAGCAACTCAAGATGCTTTCCGATATGCTGTTCAAGAAGCTGTGCATAGGCATCCCCAAATTCATTCCAAAGCTTGTACAAGCGATCACGGAACCGGCTGGAACCATCGGGATTCTTTGCATTCAGTATAAGACCGTATGTTATGTGTATAAGCTGCCTGCTATCATTGTGCTTAAATAAATCCGGCAATTCTGAATCAGCGAGACTATCTAAATCGGGAATCCTGTCGATTTGAGTAGTTACATGGTAATACTTTTTGGCTTGTTCAAAGACCTCAAGCGCATAAGCGTGAATCTCTCTGTAAAGGTTTGCATCTTTAATGGCAACCAGCTTCATAGCTTCCAGCCAGTTGGTGCCTGCTGTTTTAACATGGAATATTCCTCTTGTGTGCTTCCCTATTATCGGAAAAACCGAAAACTTATCAGACCCTGAATGGACACTTATTTTATATCCAAAATGTCTTGCAATGGTAGCATGAACTGCGAATTCTTTCTCGAATTGTTCGAGATCTCCAATATAATCAACACCCTTCTGGAACTCACCGCAGAAGCGGGGTGCTATAGTATTAAACTTTACCCCTCTGCGTCTTAACTCATTTGCCACGAAGAAATGTTGTAAAGGCGTTGTGGGCGTTGCTGTTTCATCAATTGAAATCTCATAATCGGCATTATTGTTCTTTATATACTTATCATATATGCTGCAAGCAAATTCGATGGCTTTAATGTATATAAGTACCGTGCGCTTGAATTCATTTTCATCAAAACCGATAGTTACTCCTTCACCGATATTAAAGGATTTTCCGATATATAAGGATTCCAAAGCTTCATCTTTCCGGTATTCCTTGTCAACCTGTTCCTTTGACATATTGTTTATATCATTTCTGATGTGTTCACTGCAATCCAGTGTAATCATTGTATAACCACACTTAAGCGCATATTCTAATTCTTCGGCAGTTTTAAGATGATCGCCATCGGCCCCAAATCCGCGCTTAAAGCCTTCGCGATAGACTGCAAAGGTAACAACATCCAGAACATCATCATATGTTCTGTTTGTCAAATTCAACTCCCGTATAGATTGCTGTGCCAATATGGGGACAGCATCATACTTAGCTAAGATTCTCAGGTGACCCGGGCAAGCAACACCAAGCCTGTCACCTACACCAAAGGTACGATCATTTGATAGTATCGGCTTAGGTGCAGTAAACGAAAAAAGTTCTCTAAGCTTGCATGCATTGTTATGTGTTAGTGGTGCCTTTGTATATTTAATGCCATTTTTCTCAAAATTATTTCCTTCAAAGCCCAAATCGCCACCAACAATAATCAGGATGTCTTCTGTTTCTTCTTTGGACATATAGACGGTTTTCCCATCTATCATGTTTACAGACTTACTATAGGGCTTATAACCTTCTATAATTATTTCCATATTTTTAATCCTCCACCTCAAATCCAAAATAGTTCTTAGTGTTGTTATAGCTTATATCCTCGACCATCTGACCTAATATCTCCATATCAGGAGGATATTCCCCGTTCTCTACCCATCCGCCGATTAACTCGCAGAGTATACGCCTGAAATATTCATGTCGCGTATAGGAAAGAAAGCTTCTTGAGTCTGTCAGCATCCCTATAAAATTCCCGAGAACAGAAAGATTAGCAAGACTTATAAGCTGCTCTATCATCCCAGTTTTAGTATCATTAAACCACCATGCGCTGCCATGCTGGATTTTCCCTGCTATCTCACCTGATTGGTAACAGCCTATGATTGATCCAATAATGGCATTATCAGTAGGGTTAAGAGAGTATATAATAGTTTTGGGTAGATTCCCTTCCCCTTCCAATGCTCCCAGAAGCGCTCCCAGCTTAGCTCCGCTTTCACCGATGCCATAAATTGCATCAAAGCCTGTATCCGGGCCAAGTTTCTCAAAAGTAACGGGATTGTTGTTCCTCACAGCTCCGTAATGAAGCTGCATCACAATATTATGTTTCCTGTATTGAGATGCGCAATATCTAATCATTTCGGTTTTATAAGCATCGGCTTTCTTTTGTTCCACAGGTTTTCCGGCTAATACACTCTGGAGAATATCATCAAGATTCTCATCGATTTTCTCGTAGACTACGTAGTCTAACCCATGATCAGCCGCCTTACATCCCATTTGTACAAAATACTCAATCCTGCTTGACAATGCTGATTTAACATCATCAATGGTTTTAATATCGATTCCGCTGACTTCACCAAGGGTCTTTATATAGTCAGCAAAACCGGGCTTCTCGATATTTATTGCCTTGTCGGGACGGAAGGCTGGGAGAACTCTTACCTTACAGGTTTTATCTTCACGGATTAACTTATGCCACTTTAAGTCATCAACCGGGTCATCAGTTGTACATACAAGACGTACATTTGACTTTTCTATTATTTTTCTCACCGAAAGATTTTTTAATATCTCGTTTGTTTTATCCCATATTTCTTTGGCTGATTTTTCGGAAAGTGGCGTGTCTATTCCGAAATATTCTTTAAGCTCAAGATGTGTCCAATGATACAACGGGTTACCAATCAGTTTTGAAACAGTTTGAGCCCATTTCTCAAACTTTTCATAGGGAGTTGTATCCTCGCCGGTAATATACCTCTCTTCTATGCCATTAGAACGTATAGCTCGCCATTTATAGTGGTCGCCGCCCAGCCATACCTGACTGATATTGTCATAAATAATATCCTCATATATATCTTTAGGATTAATATGGCAATGATAGTCAATAATCGGCATTTTACTTGCATGCTCGTGATAAAGCTTTTTTGCTGTTTCGGTAGTAAGTAGAAAATTCTCGTCCATAAACTTTTTCATAAACACCTCATAAATAAATTATTTTTAGAAATTGACTCCAGAGACTTTAAGATTGAATATCCGTTATTACTTCTAACAATAAAGTGTCGTTTACGCAATTTAAGGCGGCATGCGTGACACCATATATTGTTATATTTACAGACACCTTGAAATTAGCATCAAACGTACATTAGGTAATTTTGGGCTTATCCTAGTATCATCTTAGGTAAGAATATGAGTTTTGTCAATATTCGAGAAGATAGTATATTGCGTAAAAATATTCAAATATTGCATTCTTAACATGTAAAAGTTACTAATGCATATCGTCATTTAACGCTCCCTCTGTTGATACTTTTACGCTATAATAGCTATATTATTATCTATTTGGAGGGTAAAGATGCTAAACGAAATTAAAACTGTTCATATAATAGGCCTTGGGGCGGTTGGAGCGACATACGGCTCGATTTTAAATGATTATGACAGCGACTGTGTTAAGGTGATTATTGATGATAAGCGATTATCAAAATATAAAAGTGGCATGGTTATTAACGGAAAACGATATTTTTTTGATTTACATGTTCCAAAGGTTGAAGATTCAAAAGCTGAGCTTATCATAATAGCCGTTAAAGGACTCAATCTACAAGAAGCAATTCACTCAATTACTCCATTGGTTGGCAGTGATACAATTATACTTTCATTACTAAACGGAATAACCAGTGAGGACATTCTAAGCCAAACTTTTGGCAGGGATAAGGTTCTTCACGGATTTTCGGTAGGTATCGACGCATTAAGAGAGAATGGTGAGGTAAAATTCTCCACCATGGGTAAAATAATCTTCGGCGAATATTATCCTGAGGTTAAGGGAAAAGCCGCATTAGTTGCCGAAATCTTCTCGAAAGCCGGAATAAATTATTCTATTCCTGATGATATACGCAAGGAGATGTGGTGGAAATTTATGCTCAATGTGGGGATTAACCAAACTTCGGCTATACTAGGAGTACCCTATGGGGTATATGCCTCAAGCACAGAGGCACAAAAACTCTTGGCTGCAGCGTGCAGAGAGGTTATTCCTCTGGCTGAAAAAGAGGGTATATCTCTCTCCGAGGATGATATTGACAAGTACATTAAAATAATACAAACCCTATCACCCCTCAGTAAAACCTCAATGCTGCAAGACATAGAAGCAGGAAGAAAAACCGAGGTTGAAAGCTTTGCTTTAGCTGTGATAAATCTAGGGAAAAAACACAATATCCCCACGCCTGTAAACGAGATGCTTTATTTAATGATTCGGGTTTTGGAACAAAAATAAACAATAGAAGCGGGTGCAATCGTTTCAATGGGATTGCACCCGCTTCAGAGAAACGATTTAATCGTCCCTCTGTTTCAATTCGATATTTTTACCAAACAGTAACTCTCTTTTCAGGTGCAAGATACATTTTATCTTCAGGCTGAATATTATATGTATCGTAAAACTCCTGGAAATTGCGAATTACCATGTTCGATCTGAATTTATGGGGAGAATGGGTGTCTTGCTGTGCCAAGAGCTGATACATCTTAGGCGTTGCGGTATACCGCCATATATAGCTATTGTTCTCAAAAAACGCTTCATAATCAGCATTGGGCATACCCTTCATGATTTCCAATACACAGGCTACCCCACCAATATCAGACACATTTTCAGACAGCGTCAAGTTGCCGTTTACAAGTGCATTAGGAGCTATCTCCAGTCCTTCATACAGTTCAGCTACACTTTTAGTCTTTTGTTGGAAGGTCTGGTAATCCTCCTGGGTCCACCAATTGCTCATATTGCCTTTCTCATCAAACTGCGCGCCGTTGTGATCAAAGGCATGGGTTATCTCGTGAGCTATAACAGCGCCAATTCCTCCTAAGTTTTGCTCACGGGAAGCGTTTATATCATAGAAGGGAGCCTGGAGTATACCCGCCGGGAAAACTATCTCATTACTTTGAGCATTATAGTATGCATTTACCATTTGGGGGGGCATTAACCATCCGGATTTATCGACAGGCTTATCCATAAGAGTCTTGGAGTGATTTGCCTGAGCCGATGTTATAGCAAATATATTGCCAAGCAGAGAGCCGCCCTTTTCATAATTCTTTAAGTTAATATCCTTATAAGGATCATCCCATATATCCGGATAACCTATTTTAATAGTCATAGCATCAAGTTTTTTTATTGCAGCATCCTTTGTATTCTCTCCCATCCAATCGAGCCGCTCTATACGTTTTTTATATGTTTCTATAATTTCATCAACCATGCTTTCTACATCCGCTTTAGCTTCGGGAGAGAAGTATTTTTCAACATACACCCTTCCCAGGTATCCACTCATAATAGAATTAAGAAGATTAAAGGCAATATCTTCGTCACTCATGGTACTGCTTAATCCCAAGAAGACGGCATTAAACCCTGTAATGGCGTCCTGAAGATCTTTTGAGAGAAGGGAAGCGGTATTAATTACAAGATTTGCCCGTACATAGGACTTTAAAACATCAATATTCTCATCACTAATAAGCTCACCTGTCTTTGCCATAAGTTTAGCATCAGTTATAATTATGTTCTCAACGCTGGCATAGCCCAGATCAGACATGTATTTTTTTATATCTACCTTTGCAAATGCTTTTGCTAAATCTTCCTTAGTCATTGGATTATATAAATTCTCAATTTTGCCAGCTTGCTCATTACTAAGAGTATTCTCTGCCAGTAGAGTTTCAAACGCGTAGACATTTTGAGCTTGAACCGCTGCATTCTCCTGATCAATTCCTGAAGCTATAAGCATCTGGGCAATAAAGCCTTCATATAAAGCTTTGATCTGAGGGTCACCACTTAGTAAATATGCTGAGTTCAGACCGGTTGAAAGACCTTTGCCATATAAGCTATATTTATTGCTATCTAACATATCACCGGATGGGCTGAAGGTGAAAAGCGGGTTATATCCCGTCTCATTTTCAAACTCGGCTGTATAGTCAAGTAGCTCCTGAGCAGTTTTTACTTGTTCAAATTTGTCTAAATATTTTTTTATAGGCTCTATGCCTTGTTTGTTACGGTTTTCCATGTCAAGTGCCGAACTATAGAAATCAGCGAGCTTCTGTTCAATAGTCCCATCCTTATATGTATCCTTATTCTTATATATTTCTTGGGCTATTTCCTTTATCTTAGCATCATTACTTAGACTGATCTCATCAAAGGAGCCCAGTCCGGGGTATCCGGCCGGCAGCTTTGTATTATTAAACCATTCATAATTAATGGAATAGTAGAAATCATCTTTTAAATCTGCATTTTCTAAATTTTCGACTCTAGCCATAACAGTACTTAGCTGCTCTTGTGTAAGATAATCATTTGGTCCAAAAAGACCGTTTCCGTATCCACTAAAGAGGCCGGCCTTAGCAAGCCTGTTGACATCACCTTGGACAGAGGCGGGAACATCATTAAATATCTGACTATCTATTAGATCCGGAAGTTCTCTTATAGATCGACTTAGGAACATTGCAAATTCCAGACGGGTAACATTTCTTTGAGGTTCTAATGTGGTTCCAGATCCAAATAATATGCCGTTAGTGACGGCAACTCCGATTTCATCTATATATTGATTGGTAACAGATGTTGCATCTGAAAAAGCACTGAGATTATTTTCAGTTTCGTTTAAAGCCCCATATCCAATAGTGTTCAGTATGCTTACCACAGCTTGCTCTCTTGTTACAAAACTGTTGCTCCTAGTTTCGGCCTGAACCGGCAATGTACCAAGAGCAATGGTCAGGCATAGAAAAATACCTAATAGTCTTACTTTAAATCTTTTCATTATTACTTCTTCATCCCTTCACAATATTATTAATATTATTACATATTACCTAGATTTTTGTCTGTTATTTCTTAAATTCTTTTTGCAATAAGGCTTCTATTTCTAATATAGAATCATTTTTACTGCTACATTTTATCAGGTACAAGTATATTTAGTATAAAGATTACAAATGCTTTAAATAAATTACTGTTTAGGTGATTCTTCATGTTTTTGAAATACCTTAGACTAAAGCCTACAATATATTTTTTTCTAAATGAGACTGAGCCTTCGGCTATTATCCGCGAAAAGCTCTGTGAGTCTGAAAAGCCTTTGCTTTGTTTTTCTTCAATTCGTGATGAAATGATAATGACAGAAAAAAGGATTCTTATTGCCGACAGAAAAGGATTTACCGGCAAAAAAATTAGGTATGTCTCCTTTCCCTATAGTAGCATTACATTTTATAAGGTGGGTATGGTTGGCGGCTTTGACCTAGATGCCGAAATACTGCTCAATCTTAGGGGTAATGTCAGAATTCAGCTTAGGTTTTTAAGAAGCAAAGAAATAAAAAACAGCATCCATAAAGCGTATGAAATTATAACTTCATTCTTAATTTGCAGCAACTAAATAAATGTAATATCGGCCTTTGGGCCGCAAAAAAGGGACTGTTTTGATAGATTATCGTTATTATCAAAGCTAAAAACGACACCTTCTAAGATACAGTCCCTTCAAATACAACCTTATGTCTTCGATATTATTATCTTTTGTACTATGTCCGCTACATCTTCACACTTATCCAGTGAGTTTTCCAGCTGATCATATAAAAGCTTCCAAACAATAATTTTTTTCGCATCGGTTTCAAATTCAAAGAGACTTCGCATAGCTGCACCATAAGTCTTATCTCCGGCCTCTTCAATATTATTAATCTCAATAATCAAATCATTAATTTTTTTAAATTCCTTCTTGAAATTCTTTAAATTCTTCATCAGTTCTTCAAGCTTAATACACGCATCAACAACAAGATCCATTAGATTCAATGCTGCTTCGTTTACCTGATTTACGCACATCATATAGGTATGGTTGGCTATTGAATCAATGCTGTCAGTAATATTTTCAATTTCCTTTATTATCTCGACAATATCCGAACGATCTATGGGAGTAATAAAGGCTTCCTCCACCATTTTAAGGCAACGGTGCACATGAATGTCGGCCTCATGCTCAATAGCTTTTAGATGTTTTAGTTCATTATAGTCTACAGCACCATCTTCATAAGCCTTCCTTAAAGTCACTGCAGCTGTGCGGGAAAACGAAACAGAAATTTGAAACAGTTCAAAACAATCAACCTCATTATGCGAAAATAAACCCATTGTAGCTCCTCCTATCAGAATATAAAATAAAACAGTTTGGCCATAATATAGCCTAATATCAGACACGCAGGAAAAGTTAATACCCATGCTATCATCATTTCCTTGACCAAATTCCAGTTAACATTCGATAATCTTCTTGCAGCACCTGCTCCCATAATAGCGGTTCCCTTGGCATTGGTAGTGCTTAGCGGTATACCCAGAACAGTTGCACCTATCATACAAGCTGAGGCACCAATTTCGGCCGAAAACCCTTGATATTTTTCAAGACTGACCATATCCATACCCATCGTTTTAATAATCCTATATCCACCAATAGATGTTCCAACAGCCATTATAATCGAGACCAGCAGCATAATCCAAATAGGTATAACAAGACTTTCACTTTGAGGGTAAACTCCACCTACTACCAAGGCAAGAGCAAAAACGCCCATGAATTTCTGCCCATCCTGAGCACCATGACTATAGGCCATCATGCCTGCTGAGAAAATCTGACCCCATGAAAAGAAAGTATTTGCTTTGTGTCTATTTACGCCTCTGAATGTAAATGCAACACCCTTGGTTACTAAAAATCCGGAAATAAAGCCCAATACCGTTGCAACAGCAAGACCGATAAGAACTTTTTTAAACTCATCCCAATTAAAAGCATCAAGTCCTTTAAAAGAAATACCGGCTCCCATCAACCCGGCAATGAGAGCGTGGCTTTCGCTGGTTGGAATACCATATCTCCACGCTGAAACAGCCCATATTACTATCGACAACTGTGCTGCTGCTAATGTAATAAGTGCATCTTGCCCGGTTCCTATTTCAATAATTTTTGCGGTGGTATTTGCAACAGCCGCACCGGAAAGAAAAACACCGGCCAGATTAAATATTGCCGCTAGAATTACAGCTGCTTTGGGGCTTAGTACTCTAGTTGAAACAACTGTTGCGATTGCATTTGGGGCATCCGTCCATCCGTTTACAAAGACCGATGCACAAACCAATAGCAAGACAATGGCTAAAGCGAACATAGATTTCCCCTTTCATAATGAAAAGAATTTTCTTAATAAGTATTTTAACAATAAATTAATATCTTATTAAGAAACCTTTAACATTATATCAAAGGTATCATAACATTAAAAGCAATAAAACCGACAAAAATCTATGTTTTTCTTTTAATTTAATTTATAGCAGCTTGCTGCCAGTCAGTCTCCGTTGCTGCTCACCCTCTTGGACAAGCCTTACATGTGTGTTACCTTGAACAGATAAAGAGCCGGTCAGTAAATACCGGCTCTTAAAATCGTAAATATAATTTTAGTTATTAATCAATTCTTCATGACGTTTTATTTTTCTGGTTGTGGTCTTAATAAATTCCTCATCCTGAAGAATGAATTCTTTAACATGCTTATAAGTGACCATACTCTTATTTGTATTTTTTACCTCTTTTTCAATGATTTCATCGACGGTTGATCCGGGTGCTGAATTATTTTTAATGTCTTCATCAATTTTTTCTTTATCGGGAACTATTTTTGCGCAAATAACTGTATCCCCATCTGACTGGCCTTTGCCATAAACCAAAGATTCCTTTATATATAAGCTTCTGTTTAAAAGAGTTTCTATCTCTTCAGGAAATACATTTTTGCCGTTGCCGGTTATTATAACATTCTTTTTTCGGCCTGTAATATGAACAAATCCGTCCTCGTCAATATATCCGCTGTCACCTGTATAGAACCAGCCGTCCCTGATAACCTCAGCCGTAGCCTCAGGATCATTATAATAGCCCATCATCACACTTGTACCCTTACATTTGATTTCACCGATGCCATCTTCATCTGGGCTGTCTATTTCCACCTGAAGATTAGGCAGAGGTAGACCTGCCGCTTCATCCTTATAATAATTATTTCTGTTCAATGCCACTATCGGCGCACACTCGGTAAGCCCATAGCCTTGCACCAGCGAAATACCCAATTCTCTGAAACCCTTTGCTATCTGTGGGTCTATTCCGGCAGCACCGCTTATGAACATTCTCATATGCCCGCCTAATGCCTCGTGAATTTGCTTAAACAGTTTGCCGCGAATATCGATATTAATTTTTCTTAAGGTATTGCTCAGACCAATAGCAAATTTTATTTTTTTCTCGCCTTTTGATTTTATTGCTTGATTCATAATTTGCCTGTACATTGATTCAAAAACCAAGGGTACACCCAGCATCATAGTTGCTTTGGATTCCTTAAGATTTTTTACTATATGTCTTAATCCTTCACAGTAAGCGATGGTACAACCTCTGTAAAGCTGGCATAAAAAGCCGCAGGTACATTCATAGGTATGGTGTATGGGAAGAATGGATAAGAATATGTCCTTATCGTCGATATACAACATAGAGCACATATTCATTAGATTCTCAGCAATACTCTTATGTGAAAGCATAACTGCTTTGGCAGTGTCGGTTGTCCCGGAGGTGAAGAGTAGCATATTCATAGCCTCAACATCTATCTCGGCATCAAGAAATTCCCGATTACCTTCTTTGAGCAGGCTTTGTCCCTTTTGTAATAGGAGGTTAAAAGACAGAATATTACCATTGTCCTCTTCTGCATCCATACTTATAAAATAGCGCAGAGATGTGTCCTTTTTTGTCAATACTTCAATTTTGTCTTTAATATTTCCCGAATAAATAATAGCATCAGCCTTCGAACGCTCTAACAAAAGCTCTATTTCATTTGGCGGCAGTTCTTTATCCAATGGCACGATTACCGCAGTTCCATTAACAATTGCAAGATACGATATTGACCATTCATAACGATTTTCACCGATAAGTGCTATTTTCCCGTCCTTCAATCCCAAACTTATCAATGCTGTTCCAAAGGCTTCAACGTCAGATTTATATTGTTTATAGGTTATCGCAGCATAATCAGCCTGTCCCTTAGGCTTAGACAAAAAGGCCGCTTTTTCTCCGTAAAGCTTTACACTGGAATCAAGCATGTCTTTAAGGTCCTTAATAGGTCTTACTTTATAAAGCTCACCGTTTTTCATTTCAATTTACCTCCATATTAGACTATAGGCTGATAATTTTACTTAAGCTGATAATTTTAATAAGTATTATTATATATCACAGGTAAGAATAATAAAATATATATTTCGGTATTATATTTAGAATCCCCGCGAAGCATTGTATAATAGTCAGATAAACAGGGTAAAAATATACAAATCAATGAGGGGGATTATTAATGCTAACCTTCCGCGAATTATATGATAATTTGGTCAAGGCTTCTTTTAATAATAATCTTGATGAAGAAATAAATAATATAAGAAAAAACAACGAATATAACGAGGATGATTTAAATCGTATTCTTCATCCTGAAAATTATCCATCGGTTATCAGAACAGGTGCTTGTGATAGTTGCTCCTCGGAAAACAAGCCCGCTTGTGAAGTAGCTTGTCTGTTTTCTGCTATCAAAAGAGATGAGGACGGTAAAGTAGTTGTTGAACAGAATGACTGCACCGGCTGTGGCCGCTGCCTCGAGGTGTGCGAAAACAAGGGTTTAGTTGAAAGAAAGGATTTGATTCCGATTCTTGAGTTATTGCACTCTAAATCCGTTCCTGTATATGCAATGATTGCTCCTGCTTTTAACGGCCAGTTCACACTGGATGTGACTGCCGGAAAGCTGAGATCTGCATTCAAATGCCTTGGATTCTACGGTATGCTTGAAGTAGCTTTATTTGCCGATATTCTTACTCTTAAGGAAGCGTTGGAATTTGATCTCACCATACAAGAGGACAAGGATTTTATGCTTACAAGCTGCTGTTGTCCAATATGGGTAGCAATGATAAAGAAAATTTATCATGATTTGATACCCCACATGCCACCCTCGGTATCACCGATGGCAGCTTGCGGCCGAGCCATTAAGAAAATTCACCCCAATGCGATAACGGTTTTTATCGGACCTTGTATTGCAAAAAAGTCTGAAGCCAAAGAACCCGATATTAAAGATGCAGTTGACTATGTCCTTACCTTCCAGGAAATAAAAGAACTTTTTGATCTAGCAGAAATTGATTTTTCCGGTTTACCCGAAGATTTAAGAGATCATTCCTCTAAAGCCGGTCGGATATATGCCCGAACCGGTGGAGTCAGCGAGGCAGTTCAAAGTACTCTTAATCGCCTGAATCCCGGCAGAAAAATCCCTTTAAGGGCGGCACAAGCCAATGGAGCTGTTGAATGTAAGAGACTATTAAAAGATATTACCGTAGGAGAAATAAAAGCTAATTTTATGGAGGGAATGGGCTGCGTCGGAGGATGTGTCGGTGGTCCTAAGGCACTTATCCCTTACAAGGAAGGGACTGAACATGTAATCGCGTACGGAGAACTTGCCACATATAAAACGC